>CATLCV010000067.1 GCA_949893755.1 uncultured Lachnospiraceae bacterium
AAGCAGTACGAGAAAATGCTCCATGAGAAGGATGAGACACTGCGGAATGTGGAACAGGCCCTGCTGAAAAAGAGTCTGTTTGCGGCATTGTGGTATGTCTCTTCTACCGGGTTGCTGGTATACCGCGTGACGGCGGGATTTATTTCCACCGGGATGTTTCTTACGCTGTTTCACACTACGCTGCGTATCGCGGATACGATCACAGGTCTGTTGGAAACCTTTGGAAATTTTTCCAGGGAGATCATGGAGATTTCTTATATAGAAGCTTTTTTCGCGTTAAAGGAGACGGAAGTCAGAACCGGGCGCATCTGCGGGCCAGTGCATCGGATCCGTTTTGAGCATGTGCATTTTGTGTATCCGGGTTCGGAGAAAGAGGTCCTGCGGGATGTGAATTTTGAGATCGACCTGACGCGCAGCACGGCCATCGTAGGGATAAATGGATCTGGAAAGACGACCATCATCCAATTGCTATGCGGATTTTACAGGCCAACAAAGGGGCGGATCCTGCTGGATGACCGGGATCTGAATGAACTGGACAGCCGGGAGATCGGGAACGCGTTCCAAGTGGTATTTCAGGATTTTTTCCAATATGAACTGACGGTACGTGAGAATATCGGATTCGGAAATCTAAGGGAAATGAACTGCGATGAGAAGCTGATCCGGGCCGTGGACTGCGTAAGGTTAGAACAGGTCAGGGAGCTGGGACTGGATCAGCCTCTGGGGAAGCTGGAGGAAAAGGGGACGGATCTGTCCAGGGGGCAGTGGCAGAGGCTGGCAGTGAGCAGGCTGCTGTTAGACGAAAAGAAATTTGCAATCCTGGACGAGCCTGCCGCATCCATGGATCCCGCGGCGGAATATCAGATGTACAAACTATTCTATTCCCTGATGCGGACCGGGGGCAGTCTGATGATCTCACACCGGCTGATGAGCGCGAAAATGGCGGATCATATCCTGGTGCTGAAGGATGGGATGATCCGGGAGCAGGGAACCCATGACGAGCTGATGGAGCTGGGTGGAGAATATCACAGATTATTCTATGGAGGAAAAAAATGGGAGAATTACTTTTACGTTCCCTGCGGGATATCCGCAGGATCGCGCCCCGGGCACTTGTGATCCAGGTGGTATGCATGATGGGGCAGTCCATCCTGACCGCGGCGAATACATGGCTGTCCGCGTTGTTTTTAAACCGAATCTATGGGGCAGATTTTGGGACAGGTATGCTGTGCTTATGTGCGGTCTGGGCCGTGTTCGCGGTTTCTGAGCTGGCGGACAGCATGTTTTATTCCTCCATGATCCGAATGGATTCGAAGGTGGAAATGCAGATGCGGATGGAGCTTGTGGAAAAGGGGGCGCATTTATCCCTGATCCGGTATGAGGACGCACAGATCCGAAACCGGCTGAAACGGGCGCAGGACTGTATGGAGCAGGGATGGCTGTCTGACCTGAGCCTGTCGGTTTTCAATATTCTGTCGGAGATTTTGAAGGTTGCGGGCACACTGTTCGTACTGGCCGGTTTCAGCCCGGTTCTGGCAGGCGTGTCGCTGCTGAGCGTGCTCCCGTATTTGATCGTCCGGATGGTCCGGGGAAAGGAATTTTACGAATTAAAAAAATACCAGACAGGGAGTGAGCGTCGCAGGAAGTATCTGTACCGATTATTCGGGGATAAACGGGCGGTGAAGGAGCTTCGCATTTTCCGGATCGAAGAGTATATGGAACAGAAGCTATACGAAACACGCGATCGAATGAACGATCAGCTTTGGAAATGGAAGCGGCGGGATTTTCGGAGCCTTTTTGCCTGTGAGCTTTTCTGTAAAAGCGGTTATGTGTGCAGTATTGCGATTGCGGTCTTTTTGCTGCTGGAGCAGAAGCTGGATTTCGGTATGCTGGCTGCGTCTCTTACGGCATTTTCTACGTTTCAGACGGCTGCAAAATATTTTCTGATCAACCTGGGGCGGATCCCGGAGTGCAGGGCCTTCGTGAAGGATTATTATGATTTTATGGATCTTGAAGAAGAGACGCGGGGAAGAGAGGCATGGAATTCGGATTTCGGGGAAATTCAGGTCAGGGAGCTTTGCTTTTCCTATCCCGGCGCAAAGAAGCCGGCTCTGGATCATGTTTCATTCCGAATTAAAAGAGGAGAGACCGTTGCGGTGGTCGGAGAAAACGGATCCGGAAAGTCAACTCTGGTGAAATTACTGGCCGGGCTGTATCAGGCTGAGAGCGGAAGCATTTTTTTCGGAACACAGGACATTCGTGAGCTGGATCTGGACGATTTTTACAGGCACATTTCTATTGTGAGCCAGGATTTTATAAAATATGAGCTGTCGGTCAGAGAAAATATTGCCGTCAGCGACTGGCGGGAAATGGGAAATACGGATAAAATACGGCGGACTCTGGAAGCAGTTGGGTTAGGGGAGCTTGCTTCTGAGGGTGGTTTAGAGGAAATGCTGGGAACGGAATTCGGCGGACGGGAGCTTTCTGTGGGGCAGTGGCAGAGGGCGGCCATCGCACGGGGGCTTTTCAAGCACAGCAGCCTGATCATACTGGATGAGCCGACGGCAGCGCTGGATCCCGTGATGGAAACCGAAGTGTTCCATATGTTCCTGGAGATGGCACGGGAAAAGACGGCGGTCATCATATCCCACAGGATCGGCATTTGCCGGGAGGCGGATAAAATCATTGTGATGAAGGATGGACGGGCGGTGGAAGTGGGAGATCATGAAGAACTGATGGAAAAAAGAGGGGAGTATTACAGGATGTATATGCTGCAAGCTGTTTCCATCAGTTTTACGAAATCCGGCTATACTTTTTAGCATAGATAGCGTATAATGAAGTCTGTGACAAACCGGATTTTGTGTAGGAGAAAAAGAATGGATGTAGCCAAATTTTGGGAATCAACCTAAAGCTGGAGAGGAGGAGCAGTTATGATGTATCCGTTTATGACACTGGAAGATAATACAGAGATTGTTCATTCAGAACAATTGGAAAATGGGGAGGTAAAGGTGTATATTGAAACCCCGGATGAAAAGGATTGCTTTCATAGCATGACTTGTTATCTTCCGTCTTATCGTATTGAGGTTGACGGGTATTCAGAAAAAGAAATCAATTATTTTATGGACATAATAAAATCCACAGCGAATCTGATGATTGAGTTTTCAAAAGAAGGAGGATTTATGAATGCCTCGGGTTTTTAGGATTGGCTCTTACTGGATATATTTTTGGGCAAATGAAGGGAGACCGAACGAACCTGTCCATGTGCACGTTTCAGAGGGAAATCCATCAGAAAATGCTACTAAAATATGGATCACTGCTTCTGGAAAGTGTCTGTTGGCGCACAATAATTCAAATATTCCATCAAAGGCTTTGCGTAATATTATGAGAATTATTGAGGCGCGCAGCAGTGAGGTTATACAGAAGTGGGTATCTTTTTTCGGATCAGCGACATATTATTGTTGATTTGGCGGAAAGTGCTGCGGCAAAATGATAAAAATGCTGCAGTGCTTTTTTGTATTTATGATGCAGTCCGGGCGTCCATAGCATCCAGCCTAATTTCCGTGAAAAGGCTCAGGACCAATCCGATCATCCGCAGTTTTTTGGCAGGAATCGCATTGCTCCTGCTCCCGGTAGCCTGCGTTATAAACAGTGATAGATGAAAAAAAGAGAGGAGAATACAAATGGAAACAATGAAAGAGATGGAAATCATTCAGGGATTCATGAAAAGGGAACAGCAGGAGAAGATTGACAAATACCGTGTTTTAAATGAGACAGCAAAAAAAGGGAAAATTTTGTTTACCGGTTCTTCATTGATGGAACAGTTTCCAATCCAGGAGCTGATGATGAACGAGGGGATGGGGCAGATCATCTACAACCGCGGAGTCGGAGGCTTTACAACGGCGGATATGCTGGAAAATATGGAGGAACAGATTTTCGGGACGGAACCGTCAAAAATTTTTATCAATATCGGGACCAATGATATCAGTGATGCATCACGGCCATTTGAAGCGGTTTTGGGATCCATGCTGGAGAACTATGAAAGGATTCTGACACAGATCAGGGAGCGTCTGCCGGAAGCGGAGGTCTATATGATGGCGTATTATCCGGTCAATGAGACGGATAAGGTTCCGGAGACGGAATGGGCGGGCGCGATGTTCGTCAACCGTAATAACCGGAACCTTCCGATCGCGAATGAGGCGGTGAAGAAGCTGGCGGAAAGGATGGGATATCATTATATTGATGTCAATGACGGATTGTGCGACGAACGCGGAATGCTCAAAAAAGAGTTTACGGTGGAAGGAGTACATATGTACGCAAATGGGTATCAGGTGGTTCTTAAAAATCTGAAACCGTATCTTTAGGCGGAATTGCAGACAAAGGATTCTATAAAAATAACATTGATAAATTGGTGATGATTTTCGGTTTCAATTGATACCGGAGAAAATGGGGACTGTCAGAAAATGACTGTATACCTACAATATGTTGCCGCGATTCATCAAATCTCACAACAATACATTGCGGACAAACAGCACTTTCCGACAGCCCTATCCAAGATGCAGATATGAATCGTATGTGTGTCATTATGGAAGGATTACCCAGCGGCCTTTTTTGCGGGATCCTTCTCGAGTAATGATTTTTTTTGATTTCAGGTGATTGAGGACACGTTCAATGGAAGTTTTTGAGAGCTCCAATCTATTGACCATTTGTGCAATAGAGATAGAAGGCTCTGATTTGATTATACTCAACACCAGAAGTTCTCTGTCACTTAAATTTTGCCCCAAGCTCTGATTTATTTCTTCATTTATTTCTTCATTTATTTCTTCATTTATTCCCTCATTGACGTTATTTTCGCTTATTTCCACTTTTGTTCCCTCATTTATTTCTTCATGCTGCCGGAGAAACTCTGGATGTATGAATAAAGTGGTATAAAAAGACAGCCTTTCCGGGTCTGTTTCAAAAAGCGGTTTTGGCGAACCATTGTGTTCCAGGGCATTTAGGATTTTTCGGAAGCCGGTATTGCGCCCTTCTGTCAGATGCATTTCTTTTAGAAATTCACCAATTCTTCGGTTGCGGTAACGCCGGTTAAATACACGGTAATTTTTTAAACCTTCCTCTGTGATAGAGCGGTCAGCGCCGGGATGGCTGACAATTTCAATCCGATCCGGCAGAACACGGACCTCAATGGGTTCACGGACATCATAGCCCTTATGGTATGCGGCGTTGCAGAGGCTTTCCTCAACTGCCGCATAGGGGTAGTTGAAAAAACGATGCGCTTCGGCTCTGTCCGGGAATTTTATGATCTGCTCCTGGATCACACTATTTTGAATATACTGCAGAGCCTCCCGGAGCTGCTGGTGAAGCGGGCCTTTAAAGGTTTTTTCAATAATCCGGTCGCCTCCTAAACCGTCAGGAAATTGGACGACATCAATCTGAGCGTAAGGAAAAAAACGCTCCGGCTCCATACTGAAAAACATCAGCCCCACATTTTTGGGTTTGATATACTCGGGCAGGGAATTTACAATATTCATATTCCGGCATAGATCAATGAACTCCATATGCTTGGAATCTTCATAGAGAGAACTTCCAATCTCTTTGAGATAAGACTGTATCAGCGTGAGATTCAGGTCTGTCAGTTCGGCTTCATGATTGATCCGGTCATCGAAGGGCACGTTGTTTGCAAGATTATACAGGTCACGCTTCTCCTCTTCGGAAGGTACGATCGTACTGGACATTTTGCGGATGTAGTAAATGCGTTCCTTCTCACCCTTTGACATGGTCCTGGGTGAGGAGTAAGGACGCAGATATCCGCCTGGGGCCCAGATAATGATAAACTTTTTGCCGTCATGATCAGCAACCTCGACAATGGGGAGATATTCCGGCTGTATGCGTTTACATTTGTTCAGCATATCTTTCAGATAGTGATCGATCTTTTCCGGCGGGACACCCTGCAGGGACGCAGGACGGCCATCTTTTTCCTTTACGCCGATGACAATGTATCCGCCGCCCCAGTTGTCCATATCATTGGCAAAAGCGCAGATGGTTTTCAGAGACGCTTCGGCATCCCAGGTTTCTTTAAATTCTATCCGTGCCCACTCTACAGCGGTTCCGGACAGCAGTGTTTTGATGTTGGTTGGAACGGCCATTGTCTGTCACCCCATTCTTACTGAAATCTATATTATAGTCATCGGGATTAATTTTGCATATATCTATTATATTCATGATCTGATGTGATATCAAGGCTCTGTGGCATAAAAAGATCATAAACTGCAATCCCGCCCAAAATGGGACCGTAACCATAGATTTACACTTGCAATATTCCGGATTCTATATTACACTACTTAGACAGTAGTCTTTTCACCCATTGGACCGTTTAAGAAAGGAGTAATTATGGACCAGAAAGAGATGAATGAACAGGTAGGGAAAATGCTTTCAGACAATCCGGCAAAGTATATCAAGATCAGAGGTGTCCTTGACGATATGTTTGAAGGCCGCACTCTCGAAGGTTCCAAGGATATCAGCGATCGTGAGTTCGAAAGACTTAGGGACAAATTCCGTGATAATGATGTACCGCTCAGTATGTGTGTAAACAAAGAAGCTGTTTATCTGCTGTATAAGGCGGTGAGATACCACCGCGGCCAGTCCAGAAGCAGATATGATGACCGTCCGGCAGCCAAGAAGTCTGCAAAGGCTAAGAAAAAAGGGCTGTTTGGCCTGTTCGGATAAAATAGTATCGACTTTTCGCAGCCTGCGTGAACATGGTGAAGGAAACAAAAACAGGATCCATACAGCCGGATCCTGTTTTTTCTATCCAAGCTTCTTACGGAAGGCATCCGGGGTCATTCCGGTTTCCTGTTTGAATTTTTTCCCGAAATAGCTGGGGCTTTCAAAGCCGCACAGCTTCGCAATCTCCTGCACCTTTTTCTCGGGAAACCGGATCAAAAGCGTGCGTGCCTGGCTGATGCGGATGGTCAGGAGATATTGCATGATTGTCTGCTTCATGGTCTTTTTGAACAGGGTACACAGATATTCTTTGGACAATCCGACCAGTTCCGCAAGCTCATCTAAGGAAAGATCCCTGTCATAATGCTGCTCCATATATAAAATAAGCTCTGTGATCAGATCATCCGCATCCACATAGGAAGAGGGATTGATCCGTGTGACGCATGGGGACAGATCCAGGAGAAATGCATAGCACTCCTTAGAATATTCCCTTGTTTTTCCGGAGCTCTTTTTTTGATGCAGCTCATTGAGCCGCCGGATGTGGTACAGAAAAACCTCCGGCCGGGAAAAATGATAGACTCCGGTTTCCTGCATCTGCAGGACCGTCAGGATCTCCTGGCACAGAGGTCCGCCAAAACCAAAGAAATGCACGGTCCAGTCCGGCGTCAGGGCCTGATAGATATGGGATACCTGGGGGTAGATCAGAAGCCCCTGGCCTTCGGAGATGATGGAACGCTGGTTATTTACGATAAATTCCCCCCGGCCCCTGACGCAGTAGAACCACTGGTAACAGGGCATCCATTCCAGCGCCAGCAGCCTGGAATACATGGAGCAGCACGTATGGAACAACCTGGAAGGACTGAATCTCAATTCCCTGATCGTACCCTTATACTGGGAAACCATCGAACCGGAGGAGGGAAGCTACCGGTTTGAGCTTCTGGACGGTCTGATCAAACAGGCGAGAGAGCGGAATACACATCTGATTTTTTTATGGTTCGGACTGTGGAAAAACAGCGAATCCATGTATGTGCCCGGATGGATGAAGCAGGATACCGGGACTTATATCCGGGCCGAAAAGGTAAGCGGGGAAAAGCTGAATACGATCTCACCGCTCTGCGAAGCCGCAGTGGAAAAGGACGCGGAAGCATTTTCCAGGGTCATGGCGCGCATCCGGGAGATCGATGAGGAGGAGTCAACAGTCATTATCATGCAGGTGGAAAATGAGATCGGCCTGTTGGGAACAGCCTGCGATTACAGCCCGGCGGCAAGAGAGGCATTTGCCCGGGAGATCCCGGCGGAGCTGGCCGGGGAGTACGGTGTTTCCGGAGACTGGAAGGCGGCCTTCGGAGCAGATGCGGAAGAATATTTTATGGCATATCATTTTGCAACGGCTGTTGAAACGATTACAAAGGCAGGGCGAAGCGTATATCCTCTTCCCTGCTATACCAATGCATGGCTGAAGCAGTACCCCTGGTATGCAGGGTCTTATCCGTCAGGCGGCCCGGTCCGGGAGGTGCATCGGATCTGGAAGCGGACTGCACCTTCACTGTTCACCCTGGCGCCGGATATCTATGTGCCCTATGTGGCGGATGTGATGGACGAATATGGCTATGAGGGGAATCCGCTGTTCATCCCGGAGGTCAGGAAAGACGCGGTAACCTCCTCTTACTGCATGTATGCGTTCGGGAAGCATAACGCGATCTGCTATTCGCCGTTTGGCGCGGAAGATCTGGCATTGCCGCCGGAGGCAGTGGATAAGCCGCCGATGGAGGTGATGGCCGCTTTGAATATTGATCCCTCTGCATTTGAGATCGAGGGGAGCAGGGAATATCTGAGCAGGACCTATGGACTGATCCGGCAGATGAAGCCGCTGTACCTGAAATACCGCGGGACAGAGCATCTGCAGAGCTGGTGCAGGAAGTCGGAGACGGATTATGGGACTTATTTTCGGTTTGAGAAGTATGACCTTGCCGTGTCATATGCGCCCCGTATGACTGCAAAACCGCTGGGCGCGGGGATGATCTATGAGCTGGCGGAGAATCGGTTTTTGATCGTGGGGATGATGTGTACACTCACATTCCAGGCGAAAGCGGGGGAAAATGTGAAGGTCAATTTCCTGCGGCTGGAAGAAGGGGAGATCGAGAACGGCGAGTGGAAGCCGGGACGGATCCTGAACGGGGACGAGCAGATGTCGCTGAAGCTGGGGGATATGCCGGGATGCCTGTATGTGGAGCTGTATAAATATTAATGTCCGCACAAGAAAATTGCCGGAAAAAGGTATCAATTAGATAAAGAATTTGCTTAAAAAGCTGCTACATTGGAGATATAAGAATGAATCTCTGATGCGGCAGCTTTTTTGCGGCAGAACAAAAATAATATATGTTTTTTTGTCTCTCCAATAGAAAAAGACAGCATTCAGGACAAAAAAAACCGCGTTTTTGGTTTAAAACAAAGTATTGGAAGGACAAAAAAAACGATAAAATAGAACCAGGTTAAAGATAAAGAACTAATAAAACAGGAAAAGTGAGGTAAAGACTTATGGCTAATTATGAGACACAGGTTTGCGTGATCGCAGCAGGACCATCCGGATTATCAGCGGCAGTGCAGGCTGCGGAGGACGGAGCAGAGGTGATCGTTCTGGAGAAAGCGGCGGCAGTCGGCGGAGCAGCCAACATGGGCATGGGACCGCTGGGGATCGGAACCAAATACCAGAAGCAGAATATGCAGGATGTCACGGTTGAGAAAGCATTTGACATGTTCATGGAATATACACATTATAATGTAGACGCAAGACTGGTAAAGCGCTACTTTGAGCAGTCCGCGGAGACCATTGAGTGGCTGGAGGATATGGGTGTGGAGTTCGAGGGCGCGTTCCGCTACTTCCCGAAGGCAGAACCGACCTGGCACATCGTAAAGACCGATACCGGTATCGGACCGAGAGCGGCTTCCTTTATGAATAAAGCACTGTACGCAAGGGCGCAGGAGCTGGGCGTGGAAGTGCTTCTGGAAACTCCGGCGAAGAAGATCATTATGGAGGACGGCAAGGTAGCAGGCGTCCTGGCGACAGACAAGGACGGCAACGAGGTCCATGTTGCATGTAAGGCAGCCATCATCTGCACCGGCGGCGCAGGCTGCAATCCGGAATTTATTAAGGAAGAAACAGGATACATCCATGGAAAGGATATGTTTAACTTCGCGATCCCGGGCATCATGGGCGACGGCCTGAAGATGGCATGGGAGGCGGGCGCTGACAAGCTTCCGGTACGGATCGAGCAGGCAGCCAGCGTAGTAGGCGTAGAGGACCTTCCGGGAAGTGTTTCCAACATCTTCGGACAGCCCAACCTCCTGGTAAATAAATTCGGCAAGCGTTTTATGAACGAGGATCATATGCAGAATACCACCTACCTTTCCAACGCGGTTTCTCACCAGAAGGAACGGACCGGATTCAGCATCGTGGATTCCTCCATCGTAAGATATTATATGAAGAACGGTGTGGACAATGTGAGCCTTGTCCGTCCGGACCCGGATGTGTCTGACTTTGTGGAAGGCGTAAAGATGGCACAGGAAAATGGAAACACAGCTCTGATCGTGGCGGATACCATCGAAGAGCTGGCAGAGAAGGCCGGGATCAATGTGGACAATCTGGTGGATACAGTAGATGAGTACAATGATTACTGCGACAGCGTGGATGAAGAATTCTTCAAGCCGAAGAGATATCTCCGTCCGCTGGTCAAGGCTCCTTACTATTGCGCGAAGATCTGCCCCGGCGGTTACGGAACCGTAGGCGGCATCCGCATTAATGAGAACTGTGAAGCATGCGACAAAGAATTTGAGCCGGTTCCGGGACTTTATGCGGCAGGCGCGGATTCCTGCAACATTTACGACGACAGCTACATGTTCCTGCTTCCGGGAAATTCCATGGGATATGCGGTGAACACCGGGCGTATCGCGGGAATGAGCGCGGCAGAATATGTGGAGGATGAAGAATGAGAGAGACCGTAACAGATATCCAGAACCGCAGAAGCGTAAAAGAGTATCAGGCGAAACAGATTACGGATGAGGAACTGACAGCCGTGCTGGAAGCGGGCATGAACGCCCCTTCCGGCGGCAACCGGCAGTCACCGGTCTTTATCGCGGTGCAGAATAAAGAATGGATCCGGAGGCTTTGCAGGCTCAATGCAGAGATCGCGGGGGCGCCGGAGGGCTTTGACGTGTTCTATGGAGCGCCCACCATCATCCTGGTGCTGGCGGACAAGAACGCGCCGGACGCAGTGCAGGACGGAAGCCTGTGCCTGGGAAATATGTTCAATGCGGCATACGCGCTTGGCCTGGGTTCCCGCTGGATCAACCGGATCCGGGAAACATTTGAAACGGAGCTGGGAAGAGAGCTCTTGAAGGAAGCTGGTTACGAAGGAGAATACATCGGAGTCGGCTCCTGTATCCTGGGATATCCGGCCAACGGCTTTCCGGAGCCGATCAAACGGAAGCCGGATTACTATAAGATCATCCGGTAAACGGTGCGGATTCCATGTATGATCCGCCGATCAAATGAGACATTTTGACGGGCGGATCATGTATAAAAAATGAGGCCAAAACGGAGGAAAAGCGGGATGGAAGAAAAAAATAAAGAAGTCATCCGTAAATTTTATCAGGAATTTTTCAATGACCATATCGTAGGATCGGCGGACAAATATGTGCGGGAGGATTACATCCAGCATAACCCAGGCGTAGATCAGGGAAGGGAGAGCCTGAAATCCGCGTTTGCCGACAAGTTTGTGTCAGATCCGGATTTTCGTCTGGATATTAAGATGCTGATCGCAGAGAAGGATATGGTTGCGGTCTATCTGAAAAATGTGGATCCCCAGGGAAATACAAAATGCCGTGTGGTAGACATCTACCGTCTGGAGGACGGAATGCTGGCGGAGCACTGGGACGTACTGCAACCCTGCGGCTGACAGAGTGTATAGATCAGAGGCGGAAAGGGTGTAAAATGTTATACGGCTGACAGGGTGCAGAAATCCTGTGTGTACGGTTGGATGACCAAAGGATTGTCCAGCCGCATAGGCGGGATAAATCCAGGAAAGTATGCAGTATTAAGAAGGAGGGGAGCAGCAAATGGAACGGAGCAGGAAGATCAAGGCGGCGGTCAGCATCTTTTTGATCGCGTTTGCATTCGGATTGAACATTACAGGTATTTCTCCGATCCTGGGAGTCTTAAATGAGAAGTACAGTGAGTACGGAACCAGCATGGTGCAGCTTCTGCAGACGCTGCCCTATCTGCTGCTGATGCTGGGTTCTCTTCTGATCGGCTGGTGGACGACGAAGGCCAGCAAGAAAAAGATCGTGCTGCTGGGGCTTTTGATCATCGGCTTCTGCGGTATTGTGCCGTTTTTCTCGGAACAGTTCTGGGTGCTGTTTTTATCCAGGCTTTTGATCGGATTCGGCTTCGGGATTATGGGGCCGATGAATACGGCGATCATTTCGGAGTTATTTGAGGAACAGGAGAGGGCGGGCTACATGGGACTGCACGTGGTCGGCATGGGAGTCGGCACCATGGCAGGCAATCTGCTGGGAGGCATCCTTTCAGGAATCGGCTTCCGCTACTTTTATCTGGCATATCTCATCGCTTTTATTTCCTGGGGCGCCGTACAGTTCCTTCTGGAAGAAACACCGCCTGTGAAAACAGAAAAGGCTTCCGCGATGAAGCTGAACACAAAGGTGTATGCGCTGTCCTTTTCCTCATTTGCCCATACATTATTCATCAATGCGTACAGTATGAACGTGGGCATTTATATTCTGCAGAATATGACAGAGGATACCACGGTGACCGGAGCCGTGACCACGGTCAATGCCATATTCGCGCTATTGTGCGGCGCATCCTTTGCCAAGATTTCCGGACTGCTGAAATACTATACGGTGGCAGGCTCGATCTTCAGCGCGGCGGCAGGATATGGAGCGCTGCTGGCCCTGCCGGGAATGGCGGGAGTTTATATCGCAAGCGCGCTCTGCGGAGTTTCCTTGAGCTGCTTTATGGCGGGAGCTTCCATGCAGATCTCGGTTTCTGTAGAACCCAATGCAGTCGCGAAGGCAAGCGGTGTGTTTTCGATCATCGGCGGGATCGGCGGGCTGATCGCGCCGGCAGTGCTTGGAAATACGGCATCCATTCTGCTGGGTGAAAATTCTGCGGTCAATCAGTTCCGGGTCGCATTTTTCGGCATGCTGATGCTTGGCGTTCTGGTACTGATCGCTGCAATGCGTTCCCGGGGAAAGCGCGGACGAGGATAGAAAAAAGGAGTACAAAAAATATGAAGCAATATGGATTTGGTGTGGATATCGGCGGGACCACCTGCAAGATCGGGTTCTTTGACATGAGCGGGACCGTCCTGGAAAAATGGGAGATCAGGACCAATACGGAAAACGGCGGCGCTTCGATCTTAAATGACGTGGCTGCGGAGGTTTTGGGAAAGCTCCGGGAGAGAGGCATCAAGAAAGAGGACGTCCAGGGGATCGGACTTGGCGTTCCGGGCCCGGTGGGAAGTGACGGAACGGTTTACAAATGCGTCAACCTGGGCTGGGACATTTTCAATGTGGAGACAGAATTATATAAGAAGACCGGCCTTCTGGTCAAGGCAGGCAATGACGCCAATGTGGCGGCCCTGGGCGAGATGTGGCAGGGCGGCGGAAAAGGCCATGAGGATGTGGTCATGATCACCCTGGGAACCGGCGTGGGCGGCGGCATCATCGTGGGCGGCAAGGTCGTGGCAGGCCATCACGGAGCCGGCGGAGAGATCGGACACATCCTCATGCGGGAGGATGAAACACAAACCTGCGGATGCGGCAAAAAGGGGCATCTGGAGCAGTACGCCTCCGCCACAGGGATTGTGCGGATGGCAAAGGAAAAGCTTTCCGGTGAGACGAGAGCGACGAAGCTGACCGAGATCCAGCCTCTGACCGCGAAGGATATCTTTGACGCGGCAAAGGCAGGGGATGCGGTAGCGCTGGAATTGACGGATCAGCTCTGCAGCATGCTGGCGACGGCAATGTCCTGCATTTCCTGTGTGGCGGATCCGGAGATCTTTGTTATCGGCGGCGGAGTATCCAAGGCCGGCGGCTTTTTAATAGAAGGAATCAGGAAGCACTTTGTAGAGAAGGCATTTCATGCCAGTGAAGGGACGGAGATCGCTCTGGCAACCCTGGGAAATGACGCGGGGATGTACGGGTGTGTGCGTCTTTTGTTTTAAAGATCAGTATATGCAGAAAAGCTACCTGCGGCAGGCTTTCTGTGCGGCTCATATAGAGAAAGCAGCGGGAACTGTCCGCAGTGATAATATGGTTACAACAAAGAGGAGGTTATAGACATGGCAGTCATAACAATTGACGGGATCCGTCTGGAAGTCCCGGACAACAAAAATGTGCTGGATGCGGCCCTGGAAAACGGCATCTACATACCACACCTTTGCCATCACAAGGATCTGAACCCGCTGGGTTCCTGCCGGATGTGCATCGTGGAGGTGGAAGGACAGGAGGGTGTCGTGACATCCTGTACATTAAAAGCAAAGGACGGTATGGTCATCCGGACGAAGACACCGGAGATCGAGCGGCTCCGCATGCTGGCACTGGAGCTCTTGCTGGCAGGACATCCGGAGGACTGCTCCACCTGTCCCAAGTACGGCAACTGCGAGCTGCAGATGCTGATCCAGTATATCGGACCCAAGACCGGAAGATTGAAGCTGCGTACCAAGGGCTTTAAGACGGAGGAGGGCAATCCGCTGATCCTGCACGATATGAACCGATGCGTACTCTGCGGCCGCTGCGTGCGTGCCTGCAACGAGCTGCGCGGGGTCAAGGTCCTGCAGTATCAGAAGAAGGAAATGGAGACTTATGTAGGAACGCTGCATAATAAGCTGTTAAAGGACGCGGACTGCCGGTTCTGCGGCGCCTGCGCGGAGGTCTGTCCTACAGGAACGATCCGCGACAAGCTGATCAATTCGGAAGTAAAGAAAGAGGACGCGGTGGTTCCCTGCCGCCATGCATGTCCGGCTCATACGGATATCCCGAGATATATCCGTCACGTAAAGAACGGCGAATACGACGAGGCGGCTGCGGTGATCCGTGAAAAGGTTCCGTTCCCCCGTGCTCTGGGATACATCTGTACTCACGTATGTGAACTGGAATGTAAGAGAAAAGAAGTCAGCGAGGCCATGTCTATCCGCGAGATCAAGCGCTACGCGGCGGATCATGATACAGGATCCTGCTGGAAGGGCAAAGGCAAGCAGCTTGCGGACACCGGAAAGAAGGTCTGCGTGGTAGGCGGCGGCCCGGCTGGACTGACGGCGGCATATTACCTGCGCAAGCAGGGCCATGCGGTAACCTTGAAGGAAGCGCTCCCCACAGTGGGCGGTATGATGTCCTATGGGATCCCGTCCTACCGTCTGCCGAGAGAGATCATTGCGGAGGAAGCGGCAGTGATCGAGGAAGCAGGCGTGAAGATGGAAGTCAATACCAGGGTAGAAAAGCCGGTTGACCTGCTTAAGGAATACGACGCGGTGCTGATGGCCATCGGCGGACATAAGGGCGTGCGCCTTCCTATGGAAGGAAACGACCTGGACGGCGTGATCCTGAACGCAGATTTCCTGCGCAACGCAAGTATGGGAAAGGAAACCGGGATCGGAAAGCGCATCATCGTCCTGGGCGGCGGAAATGTGGCGTTTGACTGTGCAAGGACGGCAAAGCGTCTGGGCGCGGAGGAGATCCATCTGGCCTGTCTGGAGGCGAGAGACGTGATGACAGCCGATGATGAAGAGATCGAACAGGCTCAGGAGGAAGGCATCTTCGTACATCCGGCTCAGACCTTTGAGCGGATCACGGGAACCGATCATGTGACCGGTGTGGACTTCATGAATGTGGAATCCTTTACCTTTGACGAGAACCGCCGTGCCATCATCCAGAAGGAAGAGGGCAGCGAGCATCATATCGAAGGCGATACGGTCATCTTTGCGGTAGGACAGCGGCCGGACATCACAGAAGAAGCCGGGCTGGAGCTGGGAAGAGCCAATTCCATCGCTGTGAAGCATATGGAAACCAACAAGGCAACCTCCGTGGAAGGCATTTTCGCTGCAGGCGACGCCATTTACGGGACAAAATCCGTAGTGACCGCGATCCAGTCCGGACGTGAGGCGGCCAGTGAGATTGACAAATATCTGGGCGGCGACGGAGATATCTCCGAAGTGCTGGCTCCGGTGACAGAGGCGGATCCTTATATCGGCCAGTGTCCGGGCTTCGGATATCTGGAGAAAAAGCATACGCAGGTAGACTCTCCGGAGAAGAGAAGCGATAATTTCAATCTGTTTGACCACGGAATCTGCGACGCGGATATCTGCGCGGAGGCGGGGCGCTGCCTGCAGTGCGACCTGCGTCTGAAGATTTCCAAACCAAGCCTGTGGGGCGATTTTACAGAGAGTAAGGAGGCGTAGAGTGATGGGTGCTTTGGAACAAGCAAAAACAATGAGCAGAGAAGACGTGCTGAATAAGATCGAGGCGTTAAAGCTCCAGGAAGCCGGAATCCATGCCGGCCCGCTGAGAGCCCATCTCGATGCGGCTCTTGCGGAAAATGCGGAGGAAGGCACAGAGCTTACCGTTGCCGCGGCGCTGAACAACGGGGACACCGACCAGGTGCTGCTGGGAGTGCTGAGAGGCGGCCCGGAGAAGATTTTTGAAGGGCTGGCAATCGCGGCCTATGCGCTGGGAACGGAGAAAAAAGTGCTGTATCTGCCGGAAGCGGATGCGGAACTGGCAAAATCCCTGGAGAATACCGCAGCGAAATATCAGGCGGAGGTGAAGGCGGAATTTTTGAATATCCGTGAAAATAAAGGGAATGCGCTGATCCATATCGTGACCTGCGCAGACCTGGCGGATGCATTTGCGGATCAGTATACGCCCGGCGTGTATGTGTCAGTCAACGGCGGAGAAGTGAAGAAGGCGGCTCCTGATACGAAGATTGCGGATCTGGCGGACACGGAAGGGGCGAAGGCGCTGCTTCTGGGGTATCGGCTCCACCAGCCGGAGGATGCACAATTGACCGTGGCGGAGGCCGGGATCGCAAACGGCGTGGTCCGGGTGCTGACGGAGAAGGACTGTATCGTGGCGGAGACAGAGAAGAAGCTGACCGCGTCCAGGAAGCAGAGCTGCGGAAAATGTGTGTTCTGCCGGGAAGGATTGATCCAGCTGCAGTATATGCAGAAGGAGATCACCGAAGGCAGGGGTAAAGCGGAATACCTGGATCTGACGAAGGAGATCGGGGAGGCCATGTGCTACTCCACGCCCTGTACCATGGGGCAGGTTTCCGCGGAGGTGGCTTTGACAGCCACGGAGTTGTTCGGCAAGGAGTATGAGGCGCATATCAAGAAGAAAAACTGCCCGGCGGGCGTGTGCTCCTCCTTTGTCAATATTTATATCGATCCCAAGCTGTGCAGCGGGTGTGAGGAATGTGTGGATGTATGCCCGAAGGATTGTATCGAAGGAAAGGCAAAATATATCCATATGATCGATGACTTTGACTGCACCAAGTGCGGAAAATGTATCGAAGCCTGTCCCGAGGATGCCATCGTGCAGACCACCGGCAAGGTGCCCAAGCTCCCGAACCGGCTGACGAAGGTTGGGAAGTTCAGGAAGCATTAAGATTACAGGCCACGCCTGGTCAAGGCGTGGCCTGTAACGCATGAAAAGGCAAATTCAGAGGGCTTCCCTTACGTAACTGTCAGAACTCCCATATAATATTTTGCAGCAGCGCATCTTTGAAAATAAACAATTGGATCCAAAGTGTTGTGTAATCAACAAATATAAATCATTGTGGATTGATTGAGAGTATGATTTGACATAATATGATGTTGAAAAAATATTCTGCCTGTACGGTGGCAATCCGACCAGGAGAATTGAAAAGATCGGCCGGCGGGTGTAGAAAGAGATTGTTCATAACAGGATCGGGGAGATTGATATGAAGCTGGAAAATCAGGTACCGGTCAGTCTTTTGTCCGACATAGATGCGGCAGTGATAGTAAGCAGCCCTGAAAACGGGACGATTTACAGGATGAATGAGCGTGCGGAAGATATATGGGGGAAATTGCCGGAGACAGCGACCGTGAGAGAGATATATGGACTTAAGCCAGTGGATTATGAATGGTATGAGTCAAGTAAGATCAGCCCTTATACGTTTGAGTTCCGCACGGTAATTCTGCGCGGGTTGGAAACAGAAGTTGTCATGGATTCCTCATTCTGTGAAAACAGAGATGGGGATCTGGTGCGTGTTGATACATTATGCCCGGTAGGTTGTCAGGATTATAATCTCTGCCATTATAAGTATGAGCATGTATCAGTAAATCAGACCTGGAAATATCCGGATGGCGGAAGTAAAGACGATATGATCAATCTTATTATGAAAGCTGCGCTTTTTATCTATGCGGCGGACAGATGCTTCATATTTGAGGTCGATCCGGATATAAACTGTGTCATGGATGTATACAGCCAGAGCAGGACAGGCTTTGATGATCTGATCGCACAGGAGAGGGTAACGGATACCAACGGTATCAGTAATATGCTGAAGGCGTGGGAAAATTCAAGGACAATAAAGCAATGCAGTTACTCGAAGCAGAATCAGAGTGAGATCCTGCGCACTCAATTGTATAATACACTGGATGTATGGAATTATCTTATCGTACCGTTTCCGTACAGGAGCGGGATACGTTGTTTTATAGGGGTAGATAATTATAAACGTTTTGACGGCTGTGAATCTGTTTTGAGAAATCTTTCCATCCTAGCGGCTGGAGAGATGCTGACACAGAGACTGCTCGGCATGACGGAATGTGCACGCCAGCTTGGCAGTACGCTCTCGCACACGCCGGAGAATCAGATTTATATTCATATGCTCGGCGGCCTTACGGTCAGCACGAGTCTTGGCATACAGCAGGATGAAAGCTTTTTGTCCACACTGTGCGGCACTTTTTTTATTTATCTTCTCAGCAACCGCAGAAGGATTGTGCCTGTACACGAGCTTGCAGAGATCCTGTGGCCGGATCAGTTGATAGATAATCCATACAACATGATAAAAAATGTAGCGTTTCGAACCAAAAAAATGTTTGAAGGTATTTGTTCATTGCCGATCATTGTGGCTGGAGGCGGAACCTACAGCATAAATAAAGAGCTTAAGATATGGGTGGATACGGAGGAATTTGAAATTCTATGCCAGAAAGCTGCAAACACAGGATTGCCCCTTGAAAAACGGATCGAAATATGCCGTGATGCCGTAGAACTCTACAAGGGCAGTGCTTTGCCGAACTTTGAGACGGAGTTATGGCTTTCGGCAAAAATAAATTACTATCGCGTACTTTATAATGAACTTATCCGAATATATATCAGCCTGCTGAAAACAAAAGGAGATTTGAATACAATATTGCGGATTGTAGCGTTGGCATCGGAGATAGAGGAATTGGACAACAGTATACTTATGTTGCTTTTAGAAGCTCTAATAGAGAAAAAATATTATCGGTATGCCAAAAATCATTTTGACAAAATAAAAAAGCAGCTGTCTCAGGAGGAAGAGAAGATTTTCTGGAAAATGTGGCAGCATCAAGTTTAGGACAGATATTCTTAAGAAGAGGAAGTCTAACCGAAAAAAAACCTTCGGTTAGACCTTTTTTATTACCGATATCTGATAAGATTGAGTCAGTAAAAGGATTAGCTAATTCCTAAAATAAAATCAACAGAAGGAGTATTCAAATGAAGTATGAAACACTGTTCAGTCCGCTTACAGTAAGAGGGCTGACGCTGAAAAACAGAGTGGTCGTCTCAGCAATGGGTTCACTGATGATAAAAAAGGACCGTAAGGTGACGAAGCAGCTTGCCGACTATTTGGGAGCCCGTGCTGCAGGCGGTGCAGGTCTTATTTATTCTCCTTGTGCAGGCGTACATGATGAGTCGTGTCCGGAAGGGATGCTTGCGATCTGCAGCGATGAGATCGGAGAGAGCCACCGTCTCCTGACAGAAGCAGTCCACGCCGGCGGCGGAAAGTGTGCCGTTCAGCTTTGGCAGGGAAGCGCTGTGGCGCTGCCGGCAAAGGTTCTTGAGCCGTCAGACACAGTTTTGCAGGCCTGCTTCTATCCGCAGCTCGGCGGTAAGGATATGCACATCCCCGGCATGACCAGGGATGAAATAAAAGAAGTGGTCGAATGCTACGGCAAGGCGGCAGCGAGAGCGGTCAAGGCCGGATACGATATGGTTGAGATACATTGTGCACACGGATACCTGCCGCATATGTTCCTGAATCCCTGCATGAACAGAAGAACGGACGAGTACGGAGGCAGCCTTGAGAACCGTGCCCGCTTTGCCATAGAAGTCTTTCAATCTGTGCGCGAGAATATTCCGGAGGATATGCCCCTTTCGATCAGGATTGCATCCATGGATGACGGTCTTGCACAGAATTTGTCGATTGAGGACATGATAGAGTTTTCGAGAATGGCTCAAAAGGCAGGCGTGGATATTCTCAATATCTCCCGCGGCAACTCGCTTTCGGATTCACTCAGGATCAATACTCCGCCGGTAGATATTCCGAAAGGATTCAACGTTGAAAATGCCGCTCGTATCCGCCGTGAGACCGGTATGATCACCGCAGTTGCGGGCAGGATCAATACGCCTGAATTAGCGGAAGAGATTCTTGAGAATGGCAAGGTTGATCTTGTGGTCATGGCGCGCGCCAACCTTGCCGATGCAGAATTCTGCAATAAGGCGAAGGAGGGCCGTGCAGATGAGATCATTTACTGCATTGGCTGCTGTCAGGGCTGTTTTGACCCGCATATGGTTCCGGAAAACCTGCTCAATGATCACCATATTACCTGCCTGAGAAATCCGGCTCTTGGCAAGGAGAAGGAGTATGCGTTTGTAAAGACAGCGCATCCTAAGACCGTGCTGGTTGCCGGCGGCGGAATGGGCGGCATGGAGGCAGCTTACAGGCTGCATATGCTCGGACATAAGGTGATTCTTTGTGAAAAGAGCGGTGTGCTTGGCGGACAGTTCATACTGGCAGGCGAAGCGCCCAGAAAGCAGGAGTTTAAACAGGCGGCTGCAGACTGTGCAAACAGATTGTACCGCATTGGTGTTGAAGTCAGGCTCAACGCAGCGGTGGATGCCGCACTCATTGAAGAGATTCATCCTGACTGCGTTATCATCGCAATCGGCGCAGAACCAATCACCATCAAACTTTCCGGAATGGATAAAAAACCGGTTTACAGTTCACACGATGTTCTTGCGCACAAGGTGATACCGCAGGGACATGTCGGCATCATCGGCGGCGGTCTGGTAGGCCTGGAAACCTCAGAGTTTGTAGCGGAATATGGCAACAAGGTTACCGTGATAGAAATGCAGGAAGAGCTTGCGGCGGACCTGGGTTATCTGAGGAAGCTGTGTATGCTGCCCGCTATAGAAAAGGCCGGGATAGAGACAATGGTCGGCACCCGCTGTAAGGCAATAGATGATGACGGTATCATTGCCGAGAAAGACGGCAGGGAGATTACGATTCCCTGTGACAGTGTTATTATGTCTGTCGGCTCAAAAGCCAGGCCGTGTGAGGAACTCAAAGATGTCTGTGACAGGCTTGGTATCAAGTATTACATAATCGGTGATGCGCTGCAGGCAAGGCGTGCACTCAACGCCACCGCCGAAGGCGCGGCTGCAGCTTATGAAATTAATAAATTATAAATATTTAGGAGGAAATCAAATGACAGCTGAAAGAGAAATCCTGAACCTTATGTATGAATATTGCTGGCTGGTCGATCAGGGGCGCTATAAAGAGATTGGCGAACTTTTTGCCGAGGCCGAGATCTACTTCGGCGATCACCTTGCATACAGCCATGACCCCGAAGGCTTTTCGCATATGTTCGATGCGAATATATCTTATGAGCCTGATCATACTCCGCGCACGATCCATATGTGCATTGACCCGGTTATTGAAATCAACGAAGCTGCCGGTACTGCCAGGGCAAAGCATTATACGGTCGTTGTTCAGGGGATTCCAGGCGAATTTACTCCGCAGGTCATTGTCATGGACACCAAATTTGACACTTTCAAGCGCGGTGAAGATGGAAAGTGGAGATTTGCATCCCGTAAGATGGGAAGCCGCTGTGCCGGTGATGTAAGCCATCATCGGAAAGATGCGGATCTTTCTTATTTCAGTGTTGAGAATACGCCATATATGAAAGACATTGCGGACTTTGTTCTCTAGTACATCGAACAATGAGGCAAGTGATTATGCGAATTTTGAATACCATCGTATGCGGAAAGGCTGCCAGTGGCAGGCTTTCTGTATGAGACACTGCATCAGTGTTCCGTCTTGAAAACCCTTGCGGAAATAGTTCCTATTGTTAAAAGGAGAAATTATGAATGGTAAAATGAAAGCAATTGTGTATTATGGAAAAAATGATGTCCGTCTTGAAGAGATGGATATTCCTGAGATTGGCCCCAGGGATGTTCTGCTTAAAAGTAAGTATGCCTCCCTCTGCGGAAGCGATATCCATGCTGTACGTAAAGGGCCCCAGTGGGCAAAGGCCGAGCATCAGATTTTCGGACATGAGTATGCGGCCACTGTCGCTGAGGTTGGTTCCGAAGTCACGAAGTATAAAATCGGCGACCGTGTATTTGGTGTAAATATGGCATTCTGCGGCGAGTGCTATTACTGTAAACATCATGATTTTGCACACTGCATCGGAATCGGCAAGCATTATACCGGACAGGGGATTCCCGGCGCGTTTGCACAGTATTTCAAGTTCAGCGACCCTGAAAATGAACATGCCTTTGCACCATATCTGAATTCACTTATGGTCATTCCTGACGAGCTTACGGACGAACAGTGCGCCATGATGGAACCATTTGGAGTCGGTCTGGGAGCGGTTGAAAAAGCCGGTGTGAAAGAGGGCGATACGGTTGTGGTCATGGGTGCGGGAATCATCGGCATAAGTGCGGCACAGTGGTGTAAAGCCAAAGGGGCAAAAACCATCGTTGTCAGCCGCGGCCGTCATCGGCTTGAGACTGCTGAAAAGTGCGGTGCAGATCATGTCATCAGTACGCTTGACGGGGATTGCTATGATCAGGTTGCGGCGGTCACAAAAGAAACCGGCTGGTATTGGGGTAAGGAAACCACAACAGTTGACGTTGTGATCGACTGTGCAGGATATCCCGGAAGCTTTAATGATGCATTGAAAATCGTCAAACCCGGCGGATGCATATGCCTTGCCGCATTATATGAAGAGCTTAGCATGGCAAATCCACAGTATATTGCCAATAAAGAACCCAAAATCATTGGCAGTACTGACAATAATCTGATTGATGCAATGAAAGGAATCATGGATGGTACGGTTAATGTGGAGCCATTGCTGGATGCGATTGTCGGCATCAATGATTTTCAACAGGCATTTGAACGCCAGATGAACGGATCTGCCTGCAAGGTTCTGATTGATATGACGAAAAGCTAACAGGCAGCGGAGAAAAAGAGCTGAATAATAAGGTTAAGGCCTTACACTCAAAATCCCTTTTGATATAATGAGAATATCACAAGACCGTAAAAAGATTATTTATCTTTAAAAGCTATTTTGCATGCAGCAGGTGTGAATCTGACAGACATTGACGAAATAAAAGAGTAACTGTAAATCAGGATGCCCCGCAGCTTGCTGCGGGGCACTTGACGTAGGAAAGGTCTGTAATCTGCCAGCTTATAAAGAATCTTCCCGATTATCTGATGCATTATTACGGAAAAAAGGTCATCATTCTTTTGGATGAGTACGATACGCCCATGCATGAAGCCTATGTGGGCGAATTATGCCGCTTTGCGGCTGCGGCTGGCGCAATACTCACGGCAGATTTCATCGGCCGTGAGTATATGGATACCATCGTATGCAGAAAGCCTGCCAGTGGCAGGCTTTCTGCATCATCAGCTGTGCTTTTTCGTTCCTTCTAATCCGACGTTGCCGCTGCTTATGCCTTCTTCTTTTCCTTCCAGAGGAAGCCAATCCAGGGCACGCTTGATATAAGTATCCCAGAAATCCCACTCATGGGAACCGGGCCCGACCTCAAAGGTATGGTTGATGTGATGGTGTTCTAACAGGGCGGAAAACTCTTTGTTGGAATCCAGGAGACCGTCCTGATCTCCGCAGGCAATATAGATATCAGGAAACTCCGCGTTTTCCTTTACTAACTGCTCTACAAGCACGCTGGGGTTCCGGTCGCTGTTTAACGCTTCCCGCAGATCCGGCCCGAAGCAGGTGTGCTTAAATTCCTCGGATTCCGACGGAAACCGCGGATTCTCCGCTTTTATCAAAATCGACTCATTCAGGATGAAGGCGCCGGACAGGGAGATGATGCTTCCGAAGGTCTCATGGTATTTCAAGCCGTTCCTCATGGCTCCGAAGCCGCCCATGGACAGACCGCCGATAAAGGTATCTTCCCGTCTGCGGGACAGCGGGAAAGACCTTCTTGTAAATTCCACCAGCTCTCTTCCGATGAATTCCCCGTACATATTGCAGTTCCAGGGCTGGTCCAGATAGAAGAAATTGTCGCCCGACGGCATCACCACCGCCAGATTCTGATCCTGCGCCCACCGCTGGATCCTTGTGCCGTACAGCCAGTCCGTATAGTTCCCGATGACTCCATGCAGCAGATACAGGGTTTTAAAAGGCTTCCCTTCCTCCCTTTTGGGCATCCCCGGAAAATACACCTTGTCCGTGGGAAGCACCACATACAGCGGGACGGTCCTTCCCAGTGTCTCTGCCATAAAATTCACTTCTAATACTGCCATTTTTAATTCCTCCTTTTTCCCGTATTACTTTTTCATACGGCACTTTACACTACCTTTTCAAAGCTTCTGCACTGACCTGGATAAGCCAGAAAAGCACGCCGCAAAATGTTGCCATTTTGCACAAGAAATCTAAGCGCTCTAATGATTATATCATAGATTATAAAGGAAAACGAGAAAATAATCTGTATCATATTTCACCTGGTTTTATACAGATTTTCACCTTTTATCAGTACAGTTGGTTTGATCTGGCCG
>CATLCV010000068.1 GCA_949893755.1 uncultured Lachnospiraceae bacterium
CTCCGCCGCGGAAAGGGGTTTCTTACGATCGAGCAGCCTGTAGATATCCAGAAGGCAGCGGAGAAGATGGAAGCCGGAGAGAGAACTGCGCTGCTGGAATGCATTTCCAATCTCACTGCCAATGAAATGTTTTCGGGATCGGCGCCGAAGACAAAGGAGGCCGTATCAGAGAAGATCGTCAAAGGGATCGAGACGCTGCGGGAAGAGGTGGAGCATCTTGTGATCGTGAGCGGCAATGTGTTTGAAGACGGAACCGTCTATGACAGGACGACGATGGAATATATCCGGGCAATGGGGCGGATCAATGAACGGCTGGCGGCTGCGTCAGATTACGTCGTGGAAGTGGTCGCGGGCATCCCGCTGGCCGTAAAAAAGCGGCGGGACGGAAAGGAAGGGAAGCCAAAATGCATATTTTAAAATCCTGCGTCATCGCCTGTTCCCTCTATTCCAGGATTCCGGTTCCGCTGTTCGAATGGAAGGAAGAGGACATGAAATATGTACTCTGCTTTTTTCCGTGGATCGGCGCGGCAGTGGGCGGATGTGTCTATCTGTGGAGCTGGCTGTGCGCCAGATTTGCAATAGGCGGGATATGCCGTGTCCTGATCGGCGCGGCGATCCCGCTGATCATAACCGGCGGATTTCATGCAGATGGTTTTATGGATACCATGGACGCGCTCCATTCCTACCAGCCCAGGGAGCAGAAGCTGGAGATATTAAAGGACTCCCATATCGGGGCATTCTCGGTCCTGATGCTGGCTGTATATGGAATGATCTATATGGGAGTATTTTCAGAGGTAACAGATCAAAAGCTCTTAAAAATCGTGTGCGGAGGATTCTTTTTATCACGGTGCCTCAGCGGAATCGGCGTGGTTTCCTTCCCGCTGGCGAAAAAAGACGGCATGCTGTCTCTGTTTGCGTGCAGCGCCCAAAAAGGCATTGTGAAGATGTCGCTGTACCTGCAGAGCATCCTTTGTGTCTGCTTTATGCTCTGGCAGTCGGTATGCGCAGGAGTCCTGGCGGCAGCAGCGGCGTTTTTGCTGTTTGGTTACTACTATTGCAGGATGAAAAAGGAGCTTGGCGGGATCACGGGAGATACGGCGGGATATTTTGTCCTGATCTGTGAGGAGGGGATCCTGGCTGTGACAGCGGCAGTCCATATCTTGGGATAAGGAGCTGTAGAAAAATAACTTTCACAAAATGACACAATTTTGAGGTGTGCTTTTCTGGTTTATCCAGAGTTTCTCAGGATGAGCCATATAGACTACGGAGGCAGAGAGGAAAGGATGAAACTGGTGATCGGAGGATACGCACAGGGAAAATTAGATTATGTGCTGCGAAGCGATCCTGTGGAAGCAGACAGGATCTGGGACGGAGAGCTTCCGGGGAAAGAGGAATCGAAAGGCGGTGCGGTGGTCATAAATCATCTTCATCATTGGATCAGGGCGAGACTCGAACAAGGAGGCTGTCCGGAAAGTGAGATCCTTGGCTTTATGGAGAGCTGCCCGGATTGTGTGCTGATCTGCGATGAGATCGGCAATGGGATCATTCCCGTAGAAGCATTTGAACGGGAGTACAGGGAACGGACAGGAAGAATCCTGGTCAGGCTTGCGGGGCAGGCGGAGGAAGTGGAGCGTGTGATATGCGGAATCGGCCAGAGGATCAAATAACGAACCCCGCCATGTCCGGCCAGGGAGCGACAGAGAACAAAACCACACTTATTCTGATCCGGCACGGAGCAGCACAGGCGAATCAGGAGCACAGATATCTGGGAAAAACGGATCAGCCGCTTTCCCGGGAAGGAATGCTGCAGCTGGCGGAATATCGGAAGCAGCAGTGCTATCCGGACATCGACTTTTTATTCGCCAGCCCGATGAAAAGGTGCATTCAGACCGCAGAGCTCCTGTATCCGGAGATCCGGCCATTTTTGATCAAAGAATGGGAGGAAATAGATTTCGGGGCTTTTGAGGGTAAGAACTATCTGGAGCTTCAGGGGGATGAACGGTATCAGGCGTGGATCGACAGCCAGGGAATGCTTCCCTTTCCGGGAGGAGAGAGCAGGGAGGAATTTCTGACACGCTGCGGCAGAGGCTTCCGGAGAATGGCAGGGGAAGTAAAACAGATGAAAAAGAGAAAAGAACCGCTTACAGTCGGATGCATCGTACATGGAGGCACGATCATGGCCCTGTTAAGCCAATACGGAGGCGGAGATTATTTTGATTACCAGACGGCGAACGGAAAAGGCTATATCTGCACTGTAAGAAATTTTGAGGATAAACCGGAAATTGTTGCAATTCACGGCCTGACCGTCGGTAAATGGTAGTGTAAAGTATCGTATGAAAAAACGATACGGGTAAGCAGGCAATCAATTTGCTGTGCAAATTGGTTACATATGGCAGAGGTTTGGAATATGAAATATCATATCACAGCATTTTTCTTCGGGTTCCTGCTGGATCTGCTGCTGGGGGATCCGTACTGGCTCCCCCACCCGGTCCGGCTGATCGGAAGCAGCATTGCAAGAGCGGAAAGAAGCCTTCTGGGAAATGGGAAAGAACAGAATGGAAAAAAGCAGCGTGAGAAAAAGCAAACTGAGAAAAGGCAAAATGAAAATTCAAGAAATGAGAAAAAGGAGTTGCGGCAGGGCGTGTTCCTGGTTCTCCTTGTGCTGTCGGTCACGGCGGCGGTCACGGCGTCTGTCCTGCTTTTGGCATATGCCGTCCGGGGCTGGCTGGGAGTTCTGATGGAAACGCTGATGACGTATCAGATCCTGGCGGCAAAGTGTCTCAGGACGGAGAGCATGAAGGTTTATGACTGCCTCAGACACAAGAACCTGCCCGGGGCGAGAAGGGCGGTTTCGATGATCGTGGGCAGGGATACGGACTGCCTGGATGAAGAGGGAATTGCAAAGGCGGCGGTTGAGACTGTGGCGGAAAATACCTCCGACGGAGTGATTGCGCCGATGCTTTATACGGCGCTTGGCGGCCCCGTACTGGGATTTTTATATAAGGCAGTGAATACGATGGATTCCATGGTCGGCTATCAGAACGACAGGTATCTGTATTTCGGGAGGGCAGCGGCGAAGCTGGATGACGCTGTGAATTTCCTGCCCGCCAGGATCAGCGCCTGCCTGATGCTTGGGGCCTCCTTCCTGGGAGGAAGGTGTTTTTCCAGAAAAGAGGCATACCGCATTTACAGGAGGGACCGTAAAAATCACGCAAGCCCCAATTCAGCACAGACGGAAAGCGTATGCGCCGGGGCGCTGGGGATCCGGCTTGCGGGAGATGCATCCTATTTTGGCAGGATCGTAAAGAAGCCCTATATCGGGGACGCGCTGCGAAAGGTGGAATACGAGGATATCAGACGGGCGAACCGGTTGATGTATCTGAGCGCCTGGCTGGGGGAGGTATTGTGTATTCTGGCTATGGCGGGGATTCATTTTTTGATAGCACATCATTACTGTAGGCAGTAAGGAACTGTAGGAAAATAACGGACACATCTTGACTTGTCTGGTTCTCCGGCTCAACAGCTCCCGGCGATTTGTCTGGAAAGGGGGATATCATGTGGAATGGAACGCACGGAGGGGATATTTACAGAAACCGGGTAGAGCTTGATTTCTCCGTAAATGTAAATCCGCTGGGCATGCCGGAAGCGGTAGAAGCGGCCCTGCATGAAGCGGTAGAAGACTGCAGGAATTATCCGGACATACGGGCGGAAAAATTAAAGCAGGCAGTGGGCAGAATGCAGCAGGTATCCCCGGAGAAGCTGCTCTTCGGAAACGGCGCGTCCGAGCTTTTTATGGCCATTGTCCATGGGATAAAGCCGAAAAAAACAATCATTCCGGTTCCCTCCTTTTACGGATACGAATATGCCGCAGGGGCATCGGAGGGAGAGATCATTTATTACGAAACAAAAGAAGAGGACGATTTTTGTCTCAGGGAGGATTTCCTGTCCGTGCTGACAAAAGACGTCGGCCTCCTGTTCCTTGCCAACCCCAATAACCCTGCCGGAAACCTGATGAGCAGGGAAGAACTGAGACGTATCCTCTGCCGCTGCAGGGAGAATGGAATCGGTGTGGTTCTGGATGAATGTTTTATCGAGTTTTGCGGCAGGGAATGCTCCATGCTGGGGGAGATAGACGAGTTCCCTGATCTGATGCTTGTGAGGGCATTTACAAAGAGCTTTTCGATTCCCGGAGTCCGTCTGGGCTATCTGGCATGCAGCCATCCCCCGCTGCTGAGAAAGATCAGCCGTCAACTGCCGGAATGGAACATTTCTGCGTTCGCCCAGGCGGCGGGATGCGCATGCGCCGGACAGACCGGGTTGATAGAGAAGACAGCCGCCTATGTAAGGAAGGAAAGACAATATTTAGAGGAGGGATTGAGACGGCTTGGATTCCGGGTGTTTCCGGGCAGTGCCTGCTTTCTCTTGCTCTATTGTGAATGGCCGCTCTATGACAGGCTGCTGGAAAGAGGAATCCTGATCCGTGATTGTGAAAATTTCAGAGGACTGGAAAAAGGGTTTTACCGGATCGCGGTAAAACGCAGGAAAGAAAATGAAGTATTACTGAAAGCGATTGGAGAAATAAAGTGGGAAATCGAAAGCGGATGGAGCGTCTGCTCCCGGAGGAAATAGAAAAAAGAAGCTTTGAGATCATCGCGGAGGAGCTCCGGATGAGAGGGATCCTGCTTCCTGCGGAACAGGAAATGATCACGAAGAGGGTGATCCATACCAGCGCGGATTTTGACTATGCGGACACGATGACTTATTCGGAAGGCGCGGTTGGGATCGCCAAAACGCTTCTGAGCAGTGGCGCGGATATTGTAACAGATACCAATATGGCGCTTTCCGGGATCAACCAGAGGGCGCTGGCCAGTCTGGGAGGCCGTGCCCATTGCTTTATGGCGGACGAAGAGGTGGCGAGGATTGCGAAGGAGCGGGGGACAACCAGGGCGGCGGTCAGTATGGAAAAGGCCGGGAAGCTGAAAAAGCCGGTCATCTTTGCGGTAGGCAATGCGCCCACCGCATTGCTTAAGCTGTATGAGATGATGCAGGAGAGCGCATGGCGTCCGGCATTTATTATCGGGGTTCCGGTAGGCTTTGTCAATGTAGAGGCCGCGAAGGAGCTGATCATGGAAACCGATGTCCCGTATATCGTGAACAGGGGCAGAAAAGGGGGAAGCAATGTGGCGGCGGCCATATGCAATGCACTGTTGTATGAACTGACCGGAGCCCGGTAAGATGGCTCCTTAGAACCTGACCGGGCGCCAGTGGCCGGGGCGGAAGGGAGAGAAAAGGATGCGATATGGATTTACCACCGGAAGCTGCGCGGCGGCCGCGGCAAAAGCGGCGGCGTATATGCTCCTCACAGGAAACAGAAAAACGGAAATTACCATCGAAACGCCCAAGGGGATCGCCTATACGGCCCGGCTTTTGGATATCAGCCGCAGAGAAACGGAAGTCAGCTGCGCGGTAGAAAAGGACGGAGGGGATGATCCGGACATTACATCGGGGGCGTTGATCTACGCAAGGGTTTCCTATGCAGACCCGGGACAGGGAGCAGAGGCAGGGCAGAGGATCGAGATCTGCGGCGGAAAGGGCGTCGGAAGAGTGACCAGGCCCGGACTGGACCAGCCTGTGGGAAATGCTGCGATCAACCGTGTCCCAAGGGAGATGATCGAAAAAGAAGTGCGGCAGGTCTGCCGGCTTGCGGACTGCAGGGAAAGCCTGCGGGTCGAGATTTCTGTGCCGGAGGGAGAAAAGCTGGCAGGCCGGACCCATAATCCGAGACTGGGGATCGTGGGAGGCATTTCCATCCTGGGAACCAGCGGAATCGTGGAGCCCATGAGCAGCCAGGCGATCCTGGCCACGATCCGGGCCGAGTTAAACCAGAGAAGGGCGCAGGGCTTCGATTATGTGGCGGTTTCACCGGGAAACTACGGACTCGATTTTATGAAAAGAACCTATGGCTACGATCTGGACAGAAGTGTAAAATGCAGCAACTTTATCGGAGATACGGTGGATCTGGCGGCGGAGGCCGGATTTCGGAAAATGCTTCTTACCGGACATATCGGGAAGCTGATCAAGGTGGCGGGGGGAATCATGAATACCCACTCCAGAGAAGCGGACTGCAGAATGGAATTGCTGGCAGCTTTTTCTGTAAGAGAATGTGTGGAGCCGGAAAAGCTCCGCAGGATCCTGGACTGTGTCACTGCGGAGGAAGCCGTACCGATCTTGGAGGAGGACGGGAAACTGCGGCCGGTCATGGAACGGATCGCAGAGAAGATCTGCTATTATCTGGAAAAGCGTGCCAAAGGAAACATGCGGATGGACTGCATTTTATACGCAAATGCATTTGGAGAGCTGGCAAGCAGCAGGGGGGCAAAAGAATGGTTTACTTTGTTGGAGCAGGAACAGGCGCCGCGGATCTGATCACGGTCAGAGGGAGGCGGCTGTTAGAACAGGCGGATGTCATCATTTATGCAGGTTCTCTGGTCAATCCGGAGCTGCTTGGGTATGCCGGGGAGGCATGTGAGATCCATAACAGCGCGGAAATGACACTGGAAGAGGTGCTGGCGGTCATGCAAAAGGCAGAAGCGGAAGGGAAGACCACGGTCCGGCTTCACACGGGAGAGCCCAGCATCTACGGGGCAGTCCGGGAGCAGATGGATGCGCTTGACCGGCTTGGCATCTGCTATGAAAGCTGTCCGGGCGTAAGCGCCTGCTTCGGGGCGGCGGCCTCTCTGAATCTGGAATATACCCTGCCGGGTATCTCCCAGTCCCTCATCATTACGAGGATGGAGGGAAAGACGAAGGTTCCGGAAAAGGAACGCATAGAAAGCCTTGCCGCGCATCAGGCATCCATGGCGGTCTACCTCAGCGCAGGGATGCTGCGGGAGCTGAGCGAACGCCTGGAAGCCGGCGGATACGGGAAAAAGACTCCCGCGGCGCTGGTCTATAAGGCCACATGGCCGGAGGAGGAGGCATATTTCTGCACCGTGGATACACTGTATGATACGGCAAAAGCACATGGAATCACGAAGACGGCAGTCGTCCTTGTGGGAGAAGTCATTGCCCATCAGGGGTATGAGAGATCCAGACTGTATGACCCCGACTTTTCCACGGAATACAGAAAGCGGGCCGGGGACAGGTCTTCCGCCTGCGGGGAGATCCGGACAGAACGGGGAAGTATGGGAACGGGGAAGATTGGGAACTGTGGAAAAATATCTTGCCTTTTTACACAGTGCCTTAGTATCATCAGCTTTACCAAAAACGGGGCATTGCTCTCCGAAAAAATAGCGGAGGCGGTCACGGAGATCCGTAAAACCGGAGATCCTCCGGTCTGTCTGGAGACTGCGCTGTATACAAAGTGCTCTGCTTATGGAACCGGGGAGGATTGGAATACAACGGGGGAGCATCCGGTTCGGATTGTGAAAAGCACTCTTGGAGAATGGACAAAGGAACAGCTCGAAGAAGGAAATGCCCTGCTTTTTATCGGAGCCTGCGGGATCGCGGTTCGGGTAGCCGCCCCGTATATTACGGACAAGCTTCATGACAGCCCTGTTCTCGTGATGGATGAGGCAGGACGGCATGTGATCCCCATCCTGTCCGGGCATGCAGGCGGTGCAAACGCGCTCGCGGTCTGGATCGCGGAGAAAACCGGAGCAGACGCGGTAATTACCACAGCGACGGATCTGAACCGGAAGTTTGCGGCGGATCTGTTTGCAAAGAGAAACCGTCTGTTTATCACGAATAAAGATGGAATCGCAAGCGTGTCCTCCAAAGTGCTGGCCGGAGAATCTATTACATTATCGATAGAGCCGGGACATCTGCGCGCGGACTGTGAACCGCCGGAAGGGGTACGGATGATCGGATATCCTCCTGCGGGGCCGGCGGATATCGTGATCACTTCCGAACACAGGCAGTTTGAAGCGGCGCTGCTCCTGCGGCCAAGGGAATACGTCATCGGAATGGGATGCAGAAAAGGAAAGGAAGCGGAAAAAATAGCGGCATTTATCGCGGAAAACCTGGAAAAAGCCGGAATCCTCCTCTCTCAGGTATTCGGGCTGGCCTCCATTGATGTGAAAAAGGAGGAACCGGGGCTCCTCGCGTGGAGCAGGCAAGAGAAGCTCCCGTTTGTGACCTATACAGCAGAAGAATTGTCGCACGTAGAAGGCGATTTTTGCGGATCCGGGTTTGTAAAGGAGCAGGTGGGCGTAGATAATGTCTGTGAAAGGGCTGCGCTGAAGCTGTGCGGGCCGGGGGGACGTCTGGTCTGTAAAAAGCACGCAAGAGACGGAATGACGATGGCGGTTGCCAGAAGAGAATGGAGGATCAGCTTTGCGGAAGAATAAAATCTATGTAGTCGGTATGGGGCCGGGAAAGGAAGAGATGATGACCGGGGAAGCGCTGGCCGCGCTGGAGCAGGCGGATGTGATCATCGGCTATACGGTTTACCTGGAACTGCTGGGAGAACGTTTTCAGGGGAAGGAGATGCGGTCCACCCCCATGCGGCAGGAGGAAAAGCGATGCAGGCTTGCCTTTGAAGAGGCGGAAAAAGGAAAACGGACGGCTCTCATATGCAGCGGAGACGCGGGAATCTATGGAATGGCGTCTCTGATGTACGAGATCGGGCGGCAATATCCGGACACGGAGCTGATCGTGATTCCGGGGATCACGGCGGCCAGCAGCGGGGCGGCAGTCCTTGGGGCGCCGCTGAACCATGACTTCTGCGTGATCAGCCTGAGTGATCTGCTGACCCCCTGGGAAAAGATTGAAAAGAGACTGGCCGCGGCCGCGGAGGGAGATTTTGCGGTGGCCATCTATAATCCGGCCAGCCGGAAAAGAAAGGACTATCTGCAGAGGGCCTGCGATATCCTGCTCCGTTATATGGAAGGCGGAAGACCCTGCGGGTATGTGGAAAATATAGGAAGAGAGGGAACCAGGGCAGTGACCTGTACGCTGGAGGAATTGCGGGAGGCAAAGGTCAATATGTTTACCACGGTATTTATCGGAAATTCAGGCAGCGAGATCATCCGCGGAAAGCTGGTCACAAAGCGGGGGTATCAGGCGGAAACCCTGCCACGGGCTCCGCGATGACGAGACGGCGGGGCCTGGGAGCCGGAGGCGCCGAATGTATGCAGAGGAGGAAGCATTGAAAGAGATTTTGATATTTGCAGGGACAACGGAAGGAAGAAAGCTGTCGGAGTGTCTGGCCGCGTCCGGGATCGTCCATACAGTCTGTGTCGCGACAGAATACGGTGAGATCGTGTTAAAGGAGCATCCCGCAGTGACCGTCCGGCGCGGAAGAATGAACCGGGAGGAGATCCGGGGATTTCTTCAAAAGGGCGGCTTTGGAGCGGTGGTGGACGCCACGCACCCCTATGCGGAGCTGGTGACTGCGAACCTCCGGGCCGCAATGGAGGGGATGGGGATTCCATACCTGCGCCTGAAAAGAGAAACGGAGGATTCCAGGCAGGGAAAAACGGCCGTTCATTTTGAGACAAATGAAGCCTGCGCACAGGCTCTGGAGCAGGTCAAGGGAAATATCCTGCTTACGACGGGAAGTAAGGAGCTGGCAAAATACTGCATTTCCGAACAGGTGAGAAGCAGGCTTTTTGTGAGAGTGCTTCCGGGGATGGAGAGCCTGTCACGCTGTCTGGAGCAGGGGATCCGGGGAAAACAGATCATCGCCATGCAGGGCCCGTTTACGGCGGAAATGAACGAAGCGACCATCCGCCAGTACGGCATTTCCTGTCTTGTGACCAAGCAAAGCGGGATCTGCGGAGGCTATGCGGAGAAACAAGAAGCGGCAGAGAAAGCGGGGATCCCGCTGTTTGTGATCGGACATCCGAAGGAAGAGGAGGGACATTCCTTTTCTGAAATATGTGAGGAATTGGAAGGGCTCTGCGGACAGGACATACGGAGAAGGAAGGGCAGCCTGGAGATCCTCATTGCCGGTATCGGCATGGGGGATCAAAACAACCTGACGAAGGAGGTTCAGGACGCAATCCGGGAGGCGGACATTCTGCTTGGATCCGAAAGAGTGCTGAGGCAGGACGCGCCGGGAGCGGAGAAACAGCCCTTCTATCTGGCGGATCAGATCATTCCTTATCTGAGAGAGGTTCAGGAGAACCATCTGTTTTCGGAATGCAAAAAAGCAGTCGTCCTTTTTTCCGGGGACAGCGGATTTTACAGCGGCTGCAATGCGCTGTACCATGCTTTGCAGGAAGAGATCCGGGAGGGGAGGCTGAATGCCGGGCTTCGGATCCTGCCGGGAATCTCTTCTGCGGCATATCTGGCGGCCTGCATCGGAGAAACTTATCAGGACGCGGCTGTTTACAGCATGCACGGAAAGGAAGTCTGCAATCTGGCCCGCAGGATCCGGACCGCGGAGAAAACATTTTTACTGATGTCCGGCGTTCGGGATGTGAATCGCCTGGGGGAATCGCTTCTAAGGGCGGGAATGTCGGAATGTGAGGTCGTGACAGGATACCAGCTCTCTTATCCGGAGCAGAGGATCCGGAAAATGGCACCCGGTGAGTGCGCGAAGCTGACGGAAGAGGGATTATATACCTGCTTTGTAAAAAATCCCGCTCCGGTGCATCAGAGTCTGGCGCCCGGGATTTCGGACGGGGAGTTTATCAGGGGGCAGGTTCCCATGACCAAGGAAGAGATCCGGGAGATCAGTCTCTGCAAGCTGAGGCTGCATCCTCATGCAATCCTCTATGATATCGGCAGCGGAACCGGATCCGTTGCGGTGGAAGCGGCAGGGCTTTCCGATGGGATTCGTGTATATGCCGTTGAGCAGAAAAAGGAGGCCCTCTCGCTGATCAGACAGAACCAGGAAAGGTTCCTGCTGGAAAATATCATCCTGACAGAGGCAAAGGCGCCGGAAGGCTTACAGGAGCTTCCGAAAGCCACCCATGCCTTCATCGGAGGGAGCGGAGGCAGGATGAAGGAAATCCTGGGGACGCTGTATGGCATCAACCCGGCAATGCGGGTCGTGATCCATGCGGTCAGCGTGGAAACGATCTGTGAGATCCGGGAGAGCCTGGCGCTGTACCCGACCCAAAATGAGGAGCTGGTGCAGGTGCAGGTCAGCAGGGCGCAAAAGGCCGGGCATTATCATCTGATGCGGGCGGAAAATCCGGTCTGGATCTGTGCTTTTGATTTTCAGGAGACTTCCGAAATATCAGCGCAGAAGATGGATGCAGGAGAACTGCCGGAAGTGTTCTTTCAGAAAGAAGGCGAGCGGCCTTTTCAGAAGGAGGACGAGTGCCTGTTTCGGAAGGAGGGCGAGCGGCTATGAAGCTGAGAAGGATCATGATCGCCGCGCCGAAAAGCGGGAGCGGCAAGACCACCGTCACCTGCGCCCTGCTGGCGGCATTGAAACATGCGGGGCAGCAGGTGGTTTCCTATAAGTGCGGGCCTGATTATATTGATCCGATGTTCCATGAGAAGGCGCTGGGAATCCCGTCGAAGAATCTGGATACATTTTTTACTGGCGAAGACAGGACAAGGGAGCTGTTTCTGAAAGGCAGGACAGAGCAGGACTTTGCCGTACTGGAAGGAGTCATGGGACTCTTTGACGGACTGGGAGGAATCCGGGAGGAGGGCTCCTCCTACCATCTGGCAGAGGCGACGGAAACGCCGGTCATCCTTGTGATCGATGCCAAAGGAATGGGGCGTTCCATCCTCCCTGTGATCGCCGGATTTCTTGCGTATGATACAGAGAGGCTCATTCGGGGCGTTATCCTGAATCGGATGGGGGAGGGGTATTATGAGAGGATCCGGCCGCTGATCGAAGAACTCAGGATCCGGGTACTCGGATATGTTCCGGAGCAGAAGGAAATGCGGATCGAAAGCAGGCATCTTGGGCTTGTGATGCCGGATGAGCTGCCTGGCATCCAAAAGCGGCTGCAGGCTGTTTCGGAGGAATTTGCCAAAACCGTATCGCTGGAAGGGATCATGCAGATCGCAGGAGAGGCAAAAGAGCTGGTGACAGTTCATGCCTTATCGGGCGGAGTCCGCGCCTGTCCCCGGGACAGGGATCATGGAAAACCATTTGAGGACAGGCAGGTTCACAGGAACCGGTATGAAGGGAAAGAAGGGGGCGGGCCGGTGATCGGGGTGGCAAAGGATGAAGCATTTTGCTTTTACTATACGGATAATCTGCGGATGCTGCAGGAAGCTGGCGCCAGGATCCGATTTTTTTCGCCTCTGCATGACCGCTGCCTTCCCCAGGAATGCCATGCCCTGCTGCTTGGAGGCGGCTATCCGGAACAATACGCGGAGGAATTGAGTGCGAATGTAAGGATGCGTGAGACGGTGCGGCAGGCATTTCTAAGCGGAATGCCTGTGGTGGCGGAGTGCGGAGGGTTTTTGTACCTGCACTCGGCGATCACAGACCAGAAGGGAGTCCGTCATGCGATGGCCGGCGTGGTTCCGGCAGTGTGCTCCTATACAGGCCGGCTGGTACGGTTTGGCTATATCGAGGTCAAAGAACATCAAAGCTATTTTTTACCGGCCGGAGAACGGATCCGGGGACATGAGTTTCATTATTTTGACAGTACAGATAACGGCAGGGACTGTACGGCGGTCAAACCGGCCACGGGCAGAGAATATCCTTGTGTGATAGAAGGGGAACATTATTGGCTTGGCTTTCCGCATCTTTATTACCCATCCAATCCGAGGTTTGCACAGGCCTTTGTAGAAAAGGCTGAAAAGTACAGGGACAGAAAGGAGTATTCATAAATGGAGCATTCACATCGTTTTTTTGAAAACCGGGAGTGCAGGTATTTTCCCTGCCATCAGGGACTGGAAGCGCTGAACTGCCTGTTCTGCTACTGCCCGTTGTACCTGAAAGAGCATTGTCCAGGAAATCCCGGATATATAGAGAAAGAAGGGGGAACCATCAAGGATTGTTCCCATTGTACCTTCCCACACCGGCCAGAGAACTATGACAGGGTGGTTCGCAGCCTTTGCGGAGGAAGGAGTGTTCCGGCAGATTAGGAATGATACGGCCGGACTTCATCGGCCGTGGGTATGCCTGAAAATAAAGGGAATATTCAAATATATTCCAGCTGTGCAGTTAGAATATATTTGGAAAAGCCGCGGATGTTCTAAACAGGCAGGATTGTACATATATATTCGATAAAAGTATCCGGCGGCAGCAGGGAACCAGGCGGCCGGGCAGGAAGAGCATGCCTGGTCTGCGCGGTGATAAGGCCGCCCGTCCGGACAGGATGATCGAACAACGAAAGGAAGCCCGCTATGAATGATCCGGAGGCACGCCGCAGAGAGCTTCTGCGGCAGACTAGAAAGCGGTACGATGATAACCGCTTTATACCCGCAGTCCACCCAAGATACGGGAATATTTATCATGAATTATATGACGACCAGGAGGATACATACCCAAAGGATACCTTCCTTTTCCGGCTGACCCTGGGGATCCTGTGCTTTATCTGTTATGTCTGGATGGATTCCAGCCAGGCCCAGATCGCCAGTGTGAGCAGCGATCAGATCGTGAACCAGATTGAGAAGCAGGTGGAGATGGAGGATATCCAGGAGGTCTGGAAGAATCTGTAGGCGGGAAGCCGCGCGGATAAAAACAGTATTTAGATGATATGTGAAAAAGAGGGTAAAGGCTTTGATCTGCTATCAAAGCGTTACCCTCTTTTTCGAACTATTTTTTTGAGTGTAAAGATTTTATTTGATTTAGATCGTGTTCTTGCTATGTGTGAAATAGCATGATAGAATTTAGAAGAACGCAGATAAATGCTCAGGGTGTATGAAGTGTGAAAAGGATGTGGAATTTTGAGGAAAAAATTCAATGTGACAGGCTTATGTCTGCCGGACATACATTATATGGCGGATATATCGGATCGTCTCGAAGAAATCAGGGTGTATATTGAGGAAGGAAATTATTTTACGATCAACCGGGCCAGACAATATGGAAAGACAACCACATTAAATGCGTTGAAACGGAGATTTGAAAATGAATATATGATTTTCTTGATCAGCTTTGAAGGGATCGAAGAAGAAGTATTTGCGGATGTGGGTTCTTTTTGTGTGCGTCTGTTTGGGCTGCTTTATGATACGATTGATTTCGGCGAGGTCGAGGGGGGTTCCGGAAGAAATTCGGGAAGAACTGCATCGACGCAGCATGGGAGATCCAAAGGATGTGAATTTCCGCATGCTGACAAACCTGCTGACCAGATTATGCAGAGAAGCAGGCAAGCCGGTTGTACTTATGATAGATGAGGTGGATCAGGCGGGAGATTACCAGGTATTTGTTACATTTCTCGGCTGTCTGCGGGACATGTATTTAAAGCGGAACACCAGACCGACATTTCAGTCCGTGATTCTTGCAGGGGTGTATGATATTAAAAATTTAAAAGAAAAGATTCGGCCGGAAAATGAATGTTCTTCAAATAGTCCGTGGAATATGCGCGAAGGCAACGAGGAAAATGAATGCTTGCATTCATTTGACGACTGCCCGTGTGATCAGAGAATGCTTGCATTCTCTGATATTGCGTCTGATTTTGGAAAAGTTTGTGGAGCATTTTCACGATCTGTATGCAGACAGTGAGGAAAGATTTATTGAAGAATCCGGCAGAAAATTGTTTTTGCTCTATCTTCGTCCGATCATCAATGGAACCGGAAATTATTATATCGAATCCCGTACAAGGAGTATGGGGCGCACAGATGTGATCGTAGATTACCGGGGAGAGCAATATATTACAGAGATGAAGGTGCGGAGAGGAAAGGAATACCATAATCGGGGAGAAAAGCAGATCATCGGGTATCTGGAGGATTATCATAAGAACAAGGGATATATGCTGAGCTTTTGCTTCAACAAGAAAAAGCAGATTGGTGTGAAGGAAATTGTGATAGGGAATAAAGTTGTGATTGAGGCTGTGGTGTGAGTTGCTTATGAAATGAAGAATGCTGTAGTGCTTTACATTAAGTGTAAAATTGAACGGATAAAAGTTTATTTTGGTGAGACAAGGTCTGGATGATCCGTATGATCGGCCAGGGCATGAAGGAGGACAGATATGAGGGCGAAGTGGATATTTTTGCCCACGGGGAACTGACGAAGATCATTGATGATCTGGCCCGGATGCTGCTGAATAAAAAGGAGATCGCGTTTCTCGGCAGCAGGATTCATCTGATTCCCGTAGCAGACGGGGAGGAAAAAGAGATTTTGTGTCGCAAGATCATTTTTTTTGATATCCAGTCGTCCAAGGCAAAGCAATTTGGATTTACGATGTACCTGAATGAGAAGGAAAAGTTTACCTGCTGCGGGGATGAACCCTACAAGGAATGTGAAAGGGAATATGCCGAGCGCAGCAAATGGCTTCTCCATGAGGCTTTTTGCCTGCATTCCCAGGCAGACATATTCCATCCCTATGAAAAAAGTCACTCTACAGTGAAGGATGCCTGTGAGATCGCGTCTGCCCTGGGGGTGGAAAATCTGGTGCTGTACCACACGGAGGATAAGAATCTAAGAAACAGAAGGGAATTGTATACGGCAGAAGGAGTGGAATATTTCAAGGGGAACCTGATCGTACCGGAGGATCTGGAGGAAATAATACTGTGATTTGTTATGAAAATATTCCAGCTGTGCGGGCGGAGAAGCCCGCCAGCCTGGTTACTTCTGAACAAAGCCCTTTGCCCAGATAAAAATTACGATCGCGGATGCAGCGAAAAATTCCGCAAAAATAACGGGCTTCCCCTATAACTCCCACCCGAATGAGAAATAGAAATAATGCTCCGCAAAGCATGCTGCAAAAAAGAACAGATATACGGCAGCGGAATACAGGATTTTTTTGAAAATCCTGGCCCGCTTTTGTTCCCTTTCCAACAGCTGTCTTTGCTGTTGTTCCAGAATATCTGTTTTGACCGATAACTCATCGATTTCAGACGGCATCAGCAAATAATCCAGAGTTACATCAAATGCCCTGCTTAACTCGATCAGCTTTTCCGCTTCGGGTATGACCTGCCCGTTTTCCCACTTGGATACAGACTGCCTGGAGACGTTCAGCTTTTCTGCCAGCTGCTCCTGTGTCAATTCTTTGCTTTTGCGCAGTGCGGTAAGTTTTTCTGCGAATTTCATATGTGTTCCTCCTCCTTTTGTGCAGATCGTTTTTTGCTGCCGTTCTCACCACGGGTTTGAACAGAACCATCTTATCAAAATCCATGGTTGCATTCCAGCAACCGGGCTGTACATTCAAATAACAAATGAGAGAATCTAAGGACTTTTTGTATATTCGGGCATTCATTGGCCTGCTGTTATGTGAATCACAGTGTTTGTCGTCTATTTTATCATAGAAAAAGAGGAAAGACTGGTACAACCGCAGTTTTTATGCCATAATAGATGAAAGAGATTTCTGTTTAAACTGTTTTGTACCTGAAAACAGTAGGAAGGAGTGTGAAGAATCCATGAAGGCAAGTATATCCATAGGAAGCCAGAGCTTCGAAAAAATAAGGACCACAAAATCCTTCTATGTCGATAAAACAGATTTTATCCGGGAATGGTGGGAGGAAAACGATGACGTGACCCTGATCACCCGCCCCAGGCGTTTTGGCAAGACCTTGAATATGAGTATGCTGGAATGCTTTTTCTCTAAGAAATATGCAGGGCGAAGCGAACTGTTTGAGGGCCTTTCCATATGGGAACGGCAAGAATACCATGAACTGCAGGGCTCCTGGCCTGTGATTTTTCTGAGCTTTGCGGGGGTGAAGGCAAGCTGCTTCGAAACGGCCAGGGACGGCATCATCAAGGCAGTGGCCAATGCCTACAACGCGCATTCCTATTTGAAAAGTAATGGAGCATTGACTGAAGAGGAATGTGCCGGATTTGACGCATTTCATAATTATTCGGTGCAGCCGTCCCCGAAAAAGGAAATTACGGATGGCATGCTGACGGCATCATTGAATACGCTTTCCATGTATCTGGAACGCTGCCATCACCAGAAGATTCTGATCTTCCTGGACGAGTATGACACCCCGCTGCAGGAAGCTTATGTGTCTGGATACTGGGGAGAACTGACGGCACTGATACGCAGCCTGTTTAATTCTTCATTTAAGACAAACGAATATCTGTACCGCGCGGTCATGACCGGGATTACCAGAGTCAGCAAAGAATCTATTTTTTCGGATATGAACAATCCGGAGGTGGTCACGACAACATCCGAGAAGTATTGCACGGCGTTTGGTTTTACGGAAGAAGAGGTGAAACTGTCGTTGGAGCAGTATGAGCTGGGAGATACACTTGACAGGGTACGATACTGGTATGACGGATTTTGCTTCGGCAGCCGGAAGGATATCTATAATCCATGGTCGATCACAAAATACCTGGATGCAAAAAAATTTGGAACCTACTGGGCCAATACCAGCTCCAACAGTCTGGTTGGAAAATTTATCCGAGAGGGATCTTCTGATCTAAAAGTAGCGATGGAAGATCTGCTGGAAGGCAGGAGTATAGAGACTTTCATTGACGAGGAAATTGTATTTGACCAGCTGGAGGACAGCAGCGAGGCAGTCTGGAGCCTGCTCCTGGCATCTGGATATCTGAAAGTAGAATGTGTATCCGGGGCTTCGGATGAGGAAGAGCCGATTTACAGATTATCTCTGACAAATCTGGAGGTGAGAAAGGAGTTCCGCAGGATGGTTCAGGGCTGGTTTAAAAAAGCTTCGGCGCGCTACAATGATTTTATAAAAGCACTGCTTGCAAATAATGTGGGATATATGAATCAGTATATGAACAAGATGGCAGGAACTGTGTTCAGTTATTTTGATACAGGAAATCACCCTTCTGAACAAACGGAGCCGGAACGTTTTTACCATGGCTTTGTGTTAGGTCTGATTGCGGATTCAAAGCTTGATTATACAGTTACCTCGAACAGAGAGAGCGGTTTCGGAAGATACGATGTGATCATGGAACCAAATGATAAAAAAAGTGATGCATATGTATTCGAATTTAAGGTGAGAGATCCGGATTCAGAGACGAGATTAGAGGAAACGGTTCAGAGCGCACTGGCGCAGATTGAGGAAAAACAATACGACGCTGCGCTGACTGCAAAGGGGATCTCAAAAGAGCGGATCCGACACTATGGCTTTGCATTTGAAGGGAAGAGGGTTCTCATTGGATGATCTGTGCGGCAGGCTGTTTTTCTGTAATCGTCTTTTTCATGCTCAGAGAATAATTCCACAAAAAATTGAAAAAAAATCATTATAAATTGGACAAAAATATAGTTGACCAACGGTCGAAGAATGTGATAAGGTTTAGTTAAATCAATTCGACCGCTGGTCGATTGCATTTTAAAGAACTTGCGTTGAACAGCCATGACAGGATCGGGCCGCTTAAGAGAACGTTCCAACCGTATAGTCGGAAGAGGTTTATGTGAGGGCAGCCGGGCGGATCATGGCAACAGTCACGGTGGAAGATCAAGGAGGAAAAGGATGACTTACGCAGATTTATTTTATGAGATCAAGGGGAAATTTATGGGAGTGGATGTCAGTGACATACACGAGCATCTTGCTTTCCAGTTTAACATTGAAGATGAGGAAGCCGGCGGGGCTTTTTATGTAGAGGTAAAGGACGGCGTGCTTTATGTAGAGCCGTATGAGTACTATGACAGAGACGCCATATTCATCTGTTCGGCGGAGGTGCTTCTCAAGATCGCTGACGGAGAAATGGATCCGATCGCGGCATTTACTGAGCAGAAGCTTCGGGTAGAAGGCAATATTGACAAGGCGCTCCGGTTAAAGGAGATCATTGAACTGAAAAAGGGCGCGGCGCAGGAAAAGAGCATCGCGAAAAAGGCTGCCGACAAGGTGGTGAATAAGGTCGTGAAGACCGTAGCCAAAAAAGCGGCGGCGAAGGAAACAAAGAAAAATAGCTAAGGCAGTCAGAAAGAGGATGGTAAAACAGTGGGAGCATTGAAAAACATCGTAGCTGCGGCAGGGATTCTTGCTACGGCGGGAATCGGAGAAACCGTATATTTTTATAACAGGACCATGAAGCGGGGAAACGCCAAGACCGACAGAACGATCAAGATGTCGGGTACGGACTGGTCGAAATATTATCCGCTTATGGAAGAGAGAAAAGGGTTTGTATTGGCGCAGACACACCGGGACGTATGGACCACATCGTTCGATGGACTGAGGCTCCACGGCACCTATTTTCCGGCGCTTGAACATGCGGAAGGTGCAGGAGGCGCGGAGGGGAAGACTTCCGGAGTAAAGAAGGCTGTGATCTGTTTTCACGGCTATACGGGAGAAGGACTCAGCAATCATGTGGCGATCGCGGATTATTTCCTGAAACGGGGCTATGCCATGCTGATGCCGGACGCAAGGGCTCACGGGGAAAGCGAGGGAGATTACATCGGCTTCGGATGCCTGGACCGGCAGGATGCCCTGGGCTGGATCAAGTGGCTGATCCAGGAGACAGGGGACGATGTGAAGATATTGCTTTACGGCACCTCCATGGGAGGCGCTACGGTGCTGATGACCAGCGGTCTGGAGCTGCCTGCCAATGTGAAGGGGATTGTCTCGGACTGCGGATTTACCTCTCCCAAGGAGGTATTCACCCATGTACTGAACCATATGTACCATTTACCGGCGTTTCCGGCGATCCAGGGAGCCGACCTGCTGAACAGGAAGCTGGCAGGCTACGGTATGGATGAGTGCAACGCCAAATATGAGGTTCAGAAGGCAAAGGTTCCGATCCTGTTTATCCATGGCTCGGCAGATACATTTGTACCATGCAGTATGTGTTATGAGATCTATGAAAACTGCCGTTCCCCGAAGCGCAAGCTGATCATTGAGGGAGCGGCCCATGCAGAGAGTTATTACAAGGACATGGAGACTTACGAAAAGGCGCTGACCGAATTTGCGGATGAGATCATGCAGTGAGTATCATTGACGTTTTTGAACGTGAAAGGATTATAAAAAAGAATGAAAACAAGAAAAGGTTATAAGACGTATCCACTGACGGTAGGACAAAAATTCCACAATTATTATTCCGAGTACTGCCCGGGAAAAGAGATCCTGAATGTGGGAACAAGCCTCACAATTGAGTTTGAACTGAATATAGACGAGCTGAGAAAGGCCATCTATAAGGCATATGAGCGGTGCGAATCCATGCGTGCGCGGCTGGTCTATGACAAGAAGGAGAAGGAATGGTATCAGTATATTGCCGACAAGGAAGACCGTGAAATCGAATTTGTGGATTTTACGGGAAAGACCATGGAAGAGGCTGAGGCTGAGATGACGGCATGGACGCGGATTCCGTTTGACAAGGAAGATGAGCCCATGAACAAGGTCGTGATCATCAAAACACCGGATGGATTTGAGGGAATGTATCTTGTGGGAGACCACAGATTTCTGGATGCCCAGTCACTGATCGGGTTTATGAAGGATGTGATCGAGCTGTACTGCAGCGCGAATTTTGAAGGAATCCCGTATCCGGCGGATATGCGTTCTTACGTTGCCCAGCTGGAGAAGGATCTGGCATATGAGGCGGGAAGCAAGGCCCAGGCCAGAGACCGGGCATATTTCCATAAGCTTATTGAAGAGTCAGAACCGATCTACAACGGGATTACCGGCCCCCAGAGGCTGGAGGATGCGAGAGCGGCTGCCGGGAATCCGAATCTCAGGGCGGCGCCTACCGGATCGGACAGCTTTGCGGCGGCGATCGATATCTTCCATCTGGAGGAAGAACCGACCGCAAGACTTATGGCATTCTGTGAGCAGCAGCACATTTCCCTGCAGTGCCTGCTCGTGATGGGAATCCGTACCTACCTGCAGAAGATTAATCACAATGATGATGTGTCCCTGCAGATCGCTTATGCGCGCAGAGCCACACTTCAGGAGAAAAAGTCAGGCGGCACACGTATCCACAGTTTCCCGTTCCGAACGGTGATCTCGGAGGATCAGACATTCCTGGAAGGAATCCATGAGATCCGGGACAGGCAGAATGAAGTGTTCCGCTATGTGAATTTCAATCCCACAGAGTATCTTGCGTATAGAAGAGAGTTTTACAATACCAGGCCCGGTATGGGATATGAGAGTATGTCTCTGACTTATCAGCCGGCCACGTTGAGGGAAAAGGGACTGACAGATCTGGGCGATATCAAATATAAGACAAAGAGATACTGCAACGGCTATTATGCGGACGGACTGTATCTTACGGTGATGCACAGACCGGATGACAACGGGCTGGATTTCAGCTTTGAGCACCAGACAAAGGCATATACCAGAGAAGAACTGGAATATTTTTATTATTATTTCTGCAAGATCATGTTCAAGGGGATCGAGACGCCGAACATGAAGATCGGGGATATCATCAAGCTGGTGTAGGAGTTACAAATAGACAAATCATACAGAATGAAAGAAAGGATGGGAACAATGTTTGATCAGTTGACAGAGATTATTGTAAATTATGTAGAGGTAAAAAAGGAAGACATCAAGCCGGAATCCCGTTTCATCGAAGACCTGGGTTTTACATCGTTTGATTTCATGAGCATGCTTGGTGAGATCGAGGATGAGATGGATGTAGAGATCGACCAGGAAGAAGTGGTCAATATCCGTACCGTACAGGAAGCAGTGGATTATCTTTCAGAACTGGCGTAAGATTTCCTTATGTGAGAAGGAGAGGACAATATGAACGAATTGCGGAGTACGATCTATGAACTGCTTGTAAAGGCGGAGGAAGCATACGGCACCCAGGATGCCGTTCGGTATAAAGTGAAGGATGCCGGCGAGGGCGGAAAAAAGAAAACAAAGGTGGAGGCAAAGACCTATACCCAGCTTCGGCAGGACAGCGAGCACATTTCCTCGGCACTGGCCGGGCTGGGGGAACAGGGGAAGCATATCGCCCTGATAGGGGCAACCTCTTATTCCTGGATCACATCCTACTACGGCATTGTAAATGGCGGCAGCGTCGCGGTACCGCTGGATGCCAACCTTCCGGCGGAGGATTTATGCGAGCTTATGGACCGGGCGGATGTGACCGCGCTGATCTTTGACGAGACAAAGGCAAATGTTGCGCAGATGGCGGCAGAGAAGTGTCCGCAGCTAAAGCATATCATCGCCATGGAAGATAAGACTTCGGTTCCGGGCGTTCTGCGCCTGTGGGAGCTGGCGGCTAAGGCACCGGCAGGAACAGGCTGTACGCCGAAGCCGGAGGACCTGGCGACCATCATGTTTACGTCCGGGACGACCGGAAAGAGCAAGGGCGTCATGCTGACCCACAGGAACCTTGCGGAGAATGCCACTGCACAGGATATGGGGTATGAGCCCGGGATGGTCATTATGACCGTGCTGCCCATCCACCATGCCTATTGCCTGAGTATGGATATCCTGAAAGGAACATCCATCGGCGCGATCATCTGCATCAATGACTCCCTGCTGCGGGTGGCCAAAAACATCAAGCTCTTTGAGCCGAATATGATTCTGATGGTGCCTCTGATGGTGGAGACCCTTGCGAAGAAGCTGGAAGAGGCCGCGTTTATCCCGGCTCCGCTGATCAAGGCGAAGGTATTTGGAAAGCAGTTCCATACAATCTGCAGCGGAGGCGCTTATCTGAATCCGTCTTATATCGACCTGTTCAAGAAGTACGGCATCACCATTTTACAGGGCTACGGTATGACGGAGTGCGCGCCGGTCATCAGCACCAACTGCAACAGTGCGAAAAAGGACGGCTCCATCGGAAAATGCATGCCCAACTGCGAGGCGAAGATCGTAGACGAAGAGATCTGGGTCAAAGGCTCCAGCGTGATGCAGGGATATTATAAAATGCCGGAGGAAACGGCAGAAACCCTGGAGGACGGATGGCTGAAAACGGGCGACCTGGGATACATGGATGAGGACGGATTCCTCTTCCTGACCGGACGGAAAAAGAATCTGATCATCACACGGAACGGGGAGAATGTCTCCCCGGAGGAGATCGAGAACAAGCTGGGTGCAAACCGCCTGGTGCAGGAGGTGCTTGTGCGGGACAGCGAAGGCGTGATCGAGGCGGAGATCTTCCCGGATCTGGAATACGCGTCCAAGAAGAGGATCAAGGATCTGGAGGGAGAGCTGCAGAAGATTGTTGACGAGTATAATAAAACGGCTCCGCTCTATAAGCGCGTGTTTAAGCTGAAGGTGCGGGATGTGGAGTTTGAGAAGAATACGACGAAGAAGATTAAGAGATTTTGATAAAAAATAATACAGATTACGAAAAAGCCTGTAAAATGCAGTGTTTACGGGCTTCCAAAGAAAAATAATACATGATTTTACTACTAATTTACTACTTTTGAAAGAGCTTTGATATGACCCCAAAAATTAAATGATTTGCAAGAATAAAAGCACAAGACAACGCCGGAAATCTCAAAACAGAATATCCGGATAAATCTCACATGTGCTATTTGCTGGAATCATCCCGGATTCGTCAGACAATTCCCAAAACTGAAAACTGCCAAAAATGTTTGAGTGGTCGTATGCTGATAAAACAGCATACTATCTCATTTCCGCTTGACTATCATAAAGCCTATATACCGGGATGTGTCAAGGACATATCATTGATATGCCGCTATGCGGTGCGAAGCATCCTTGATACATTCCGGGATGTAGGCTATACTAGCCGGAGCGGAAAAACCCCCTTGTCCCCCTTTAAAAAGTGAAAAATCAAATCATCAATCTAAAGTATGCAACAGGCAAATTCCCCCTATGGGAGAGGGCATAGGGGCGAAAAATTTTGCCCGAGTGCAAATGTGCATTATACATTTGCTCTCAAAATTTTTGTTTTCGGGGTGACGGAATGGTACACAAATACTATCATATCCTTGCTCTTAGTTTCTTCTATATCATGATATGATTGTCTGGAATATCGTTCGTGTTTAGACTATATACCCAGAATGTATCACCGGGTTCCAATGCATAACCTGTTGCGGCGATTGCGTTCCGAATGCTGGACGAAAAGCAAATACGGGGAATTTTTCGTTCCCAGTCTGGGGCGCTTTTTGGGATATATGGCGTAAATGTTTTTGGATTGTCAAATGGCATTATCGTAGAAATATGATAAAGTTCCATGGTTTATATATGTCCTTTCAAAATGATAATATATCTTCTTATTCCCCTATCGCCTTGATTCCAAATTCTTCGTTCATTGCCGTTTTAACGATTGTGCCTTCGATTTGCATGCATAAATCGTCCTGGGAAACATTCCCGCCAGTTAACAAGGTTCCTCTATGTGCCATATCCCGAAATGTCTCAATCAAATTTTGAGTGTCTACGCCATTTACGGATTCTGCACGAGATAAAATCTGCTCTTCTACGGCTTTCAAAAGTTCCACCGTTGCGGTATTGCCCTCATTATCTGCAACTGCTTCGTCAAAAACAGTTCTGATATATGTTGTATCTACATAATTCATTTTAGAATCCTCTCTTCTTTTTTAAATTGAAAAAAACACAGGCATGATGTAATATCATAGTCTGTGTTTTTATTAAGTATATCGTTTATTCTGTTCCTATTTAAACTCT
>CATLCV010000069.1 GCA_949893755.1 uncultured Lachnospiraceae bacterium
CCGCCTTGCAGGTAAAACCGCCGTGGCATTTGAGAGCGTAACGAAAGAAGGCGAAGAAGTCGCCGCACACAAGGACATCCACTACGAGGGACAGACCCTCTACTTCCCGGAACTGAAAACCCAGGCAGCCGAAAAACAGACCGGCAGCCAGAAGATCACCGCCGAAAACGAGATCACCATTGTAGATAAGGTGACTTATCAAAACCTGATCCCCGGTGAAGAATACACGATAAAAGGCATCCTGATGGACAAATCGACAGGCGCGCCCCTCCTGATCGAAGAAACCGAGATCAAAGCCGAAACCACCTTCACCCCGGAAAAAGCAGCCGGAACCGCAGAAGTAGAATTTACCTTCCAGGCAGCCAATCTTAAAAACAAAGAACTCGTAGTATTCGAAAAACTATACATCAACGGAGCAATACTGGCCGCTCACGAAGACCTCAACGCCGAGTCCCAGACCGTCCGCATCAACATGCCCCAGGATTCCCCACCGGAGAATCCCCCGCAAGAATCCCTGGACCAGCCGGCAAAATCCGTCAAAACTGGAGACTCGGCCGCCATTCTGCCGCCAGTCATCCTTCTCATTTTATCCCTGGCCGTTTTCATTACCGCCGCCAGAAAAAAAACTGGGCTAAGTCTACATTCTTTAACAAGACTACTATAACAAGAACACAATTTTACAAATTAAAGAACACTAAATATCATTTTGCAATCGTCCACAACAGCGTGTCATGGAGCTGGTAAAGCGCTGCGCTGCATTTCCGCTTCCGTGCCGCAGCGCTCCACCGGCTGCCGTCATCTACCGTATTGAAAGTGTAGAATGGCCGATACACAGCACAGGCGAAAACAATTGCCCAAAGGAACCTCTCAAAAAACGCCAGCGCTTAGCGAGGTTTTCCCGAGCTTAGCGTCTGTTGCGTTTTTTGCGAAGCGAAAGCGGGGTGACGCGGGCAATTGTTTTCGCCTGTGCGTCCGTACTGCCACACTAATCCCCACAACACACGCAGCCTCCCACAATTTCCACTTTTCTTTCCCGATATTGTGTGTTAGAATAGCAGACAGAAAGCAAATTTGAAGGAGGTTGTCACAATGGGAATGACAATGACGCAGAAGATATTGGCCGCGCATGCGGGACTGGATTCTGTCTCGGCCGGTCAACTGATCGAAGCGAAGCTGGATGTAGTCATGGCAAATGACATCACCGGCCCGATGGCGCTGCCTATTTTCAGGGAGATGGCAGATCAGGTTTATGATAAAGACAAGGTGGTCCTGGTTCCGGATCATTTTACACCGAATAAGGATATCAAGTCGGCTGAAAATTCAAAAGCGATCCGGGAGTTCGCGAAGGCGCAGGGCCTAAGCTGGTTCTTTGAGCAGGGCAAGTCCGGAGTCGAGCATGCCATTCTGCCCGAGGCGGGAGTTGTCACCGCGGGAGAGTGCATCATCGGAGCGGATTCCCATACCTGTACATACGGGGCGCTGGGGGCATTTTCCACCGGCGTTGGGACAACCGACATCGCAACCGGGATGGCGACCGGGGAGCTGTGGTTCAAGGTGCCCTCGGCCATCAAGTTTGTACTGACCGGGAAGCCGGGACCCTATGTCAGCGGCAAGGACATCATCATCCATATTATAGGAAAGATCGGTGTGGACGGGGCGCTGTACAAGTCCATGGAGTTTACCGGGGACGGCATCGCCAGCCTGTCCATGGATGACCGCTTTACCATGGCCAACATGGCCATCGAGGCAGGAGCCAAGAACGGGATCTTCCCGGTAGACGAGCAGGCGGAGAGCTATATCAGGGAGCATTCCAAAAAGGAATATCAGATCTATACTGCGGACGAGGACGCAGAGTATGACGAGGTGGTGGAGATCCATCTGGATGAGGTTCGTCCCACCGTCGCATTTCCGCATCTTCCGGGCAATGCAAAGACCATCGACGAGGTGGAGGCCATGGAACCCATCTGGATCGATCAGGTGGTGATCGGGTCCTGCACCAACGGACGGATGGAGGATATGCGGAAGGCCGCGGCGATCCTGAAAGGACATACCGTACATCCGGATGTCCGGGTGATGGTGGTTCCGGCCACCCAGAAGATTTATAAGCAGTGCATCGCGGAGGGCCTGGTGGATATCTTTATTGACGCGGGCTGCGCGGTGAATACGCCGAGCTGCGGTCCCTGCATGGGCGGACATATGGGCGTAATGGCAGCAGGAGAGAAGTGTGTCTCCACCACGAACCGCAATTTTGTGGGCCGGATGGGACATGTGGATTCCCTGATCTATCTGGCTTCCCCGGAAGTGGCGGCAGCCAGCGCGATCGCAGGATGCATCGCAAATCCGGAGAAAGTAGGTGACAAGTCATGAAAGCATTGGGACACGTTTTTAAATATGGAGATAATGTAGATACGGATGTGATCATTCCGGCAAGATACCTCAATTCCTTTGACGCACAGGAGCTGGCGAGCCACGCCATGGTGGATATCGATCCCGAATTCGTGCACAAGGTACAGCCGGGGGATCTGATCGTGGCAAATAAAAACTTCGGCTGCGGCTCCTCCAGGGAGCATGCGCCGCTCTGCCTCAAGACGGCGGGAGTGAGCTGCGTGATCGCAGAGACCTTTGCGCGTATCTTCTATAGAAATGCGATCAATATCGGACTGCCGATCATCGAATGCCCGGAAGCGGCAAGAGGGATCGAGGCAGGAGACGAGGTAGAGGTGGATTTTGACAGCGGAAAGATCTACAACCGCACAAAGGGCACCGAATTTCAGGGACAGGCGTTTCCGGAATTTATGCAGAAGCTGATCGCCGCCGGCGGGCTTGTAAAGTACACCAACGGCAAAAAAGCAGAAAAATAGAGAATAGAAAAAAGAAAAGGGTGGAAGAGATGAATCTACTATATAAAAGCACACGGGATGCACAGCATACGGTCACGGCTTCCGAGGCGATCCTGAAAGGGCTCGCTCCGGACGGCGGATTATTCGTTCCGGTTTCCATGCCGAAGCTGGATGTCACCATGGAGCAATTGAAGGACATGTCCTATCAGGAAACGGCATATGCTGTTATGAAGCAGTTCCTGACCGATTTTACGGAGGAAGAGCTAAAGCACTGTATCGCATGTGCCTATGATTCCAAATTTGATACGGAAGTCATCGCTCCTCTCGTGAAGGTGGGGGATACCTATCACCTGGAGCTGTTCCACGGGGCGACGATCGCGTTTAAAGACATGGCGCTTTCCATCCTGCCCCATCTTCTGACCACATCGGCAAAGAAGAACCATGTGACCCACGAGATCGTCATCCTGACAGCAACCTCCGGCGACACGGGAAAGGCCGCGCTGGCCGGGTTCGCGGATGTGCCGGGGACAAGGATCATCGTGTTCTACCCGAAAAACGGGGTGAGCCGGGTGCAGGAGCTGCAGATGGTGACCCAAAAGGGAGCCAATACGTCGGTCGTAGCCATTCACGGGAACTTTGACAATGCGCAGACTGGCGTGAAGGCGCTGTTTGAGGATCAGGAGCTGGAGCAGGAGCTTATGGAAAAGGGCTTCCAGTTCTCTTCCGCGAACTCCATCAACATCGGGCGTCTCGTTCCCCAGGTTGTCTACTATGTATATGCGTATGCGAAGCTTTTGAAAAATGAAGAGATCGCCCCGGGAGAAGAGATCAATGTGACGGTGCCTACCGGGAATTTTGGAAATATCCTGGCGGCCTATTACGCGAAGCAGATGGGAGTGCCGATCGCGAAGCTGATCTGCGCGTCCAATGAAAATAAAGTCCTGTTCGACTTTTTTCGGACCGGGACCTATGATAAGAACCGGGAATTTGTCCTGACCTCTTCCCCCTCCATGGATATCCTGATCTCCAGCAACCTGGAACGGCTCATCTATACGATCGCGGGAGCGGATGCCGAGAAGGACCAGGAGCTGATGGACGCGCTGAAAGCAGAGGGCAGATATGACATCACTCCGGAGATGAAAGAGAAGCTTTCGGATTTTGCGGGCGGCTATGCCACCGAGGAGGAGACCATGGCGGCGATACGGGATACGTACCGGTCTACCGGATATGTGATGGATCCCCATACGGCTGTGGCGGCTCATGTGTGCCGGGCTTACCGGAAGGACAGCGGGGACCAGAGGAAGCAATTGATCGCCTCCACCGCAAGTCCTTACAAGTTTGTAAAGAGCGTGATGACTGCCATTGATGAGAAATACGGCAGCATGGAGGAATTTGCACTGATCGATGAACTGGAAAAGGCTTCCGGGACGCCGGTTCCCCATGCCATCGAGGAGATCCGCAGCGCACAGATCCTGCATACAAGGGAGTGCGACGCGGACAAGATGAAAGATACGGTGAAGGAAATGTTGGCAATCTGATCCGTTACTGTGCTGTCCGCATGAAAATGTAAAACGGATCAGGACAGCGATGTAAAGGAAGAGACCGGCAGGGAGTCCGCCGCGGGTAATCTTGCCGGACCTCTGCTTTAGAAAGGAGCATGGACAGAATATGAAACAGATCAGTGTATTTCTGGCTGACGGATTTGAAGAGATCGAGGGACTTACCGTTGTGGATATCCTGCGCAGGGCAGGAGTTCAGGTCCATATGGTGTCCATCACAGGAGAGAAGACCATTCACGGCTCACACCAGATCGATGTGCAGGCGGACAGCCTGTTTGAGGAAATGGATTTTTCAGACACAGACATGCTGGTGCTTCCGGGAGGCATGCCCGGAACGCGGAATCTGATGAACCATAGAGGGCTGCAGGAGCTTTTACGGAGCTATCATGAAAAAGGAAAATATCTTGCGGCAATCTGCGCGGCGCCCAGCGTTTTCGGCAGGCTGGGCTTCCTGAAAGGGCGGAAGGCATGCTGCTATCCGACATTCGAAGAAAAGCTGGAAGGCGCGGAGGTGGTTCAGGATCCGGTTTCTGCGGACGGACACATCATCACCAGCCGGGGGATGGGAACCGCCATTCCATTCGCATTGAAGCTGACCGCATTGCTGTGCGGAGAGGAAAAGGCAGAGGAAATCGGGCGGTCCATCATCTATTACGATTAAAGGAAGGATACTGACGGCACCATGGCAGGGTGTGAACAGTAACCGGAGAATGGTTACAGGTCACACTTTAACCAGGCGTGACCTGTAATTCGTGCAAAAAGTGCTGGAAATCAGGGAACTCTTATGCTATACTTGTTTAATGACTGTGAACACCCATGAAGTGTGAACGGAAAATGCGAATAGAAAGATGATATAGATTGGCCCGCATACGGCCGGGTATCTGCAAAATCAAGGAGGAAATGAAAATGAGTCTACAGGTAGAAAAGTTAGAGCATAATATGGCAAAGCTTACGATCGAGGTTGCCGCTGAGGAAGTGGAGAAGGCGATCCAGGCTGCATATCTGAAGCAGCGCGGGAAGATTTCTGTCCCGGGCTTCCGCAAGGGAAAGGTGCCGCGCCAGATGCTGGAAAAGATGTACGGAACGGAGATCTTTTACGAGGACGCCATCAACCGTATGATCCCCACTGCTTACAGCCAGGCTTATGACGAGTGTGAGCTGGATATTGTGTCCCAGCCTGAGGTAGACGTGGTACAGATGGAGAAGGGCAAGCCCTTTATCTTTACAGCGGAAGTGGCGGTGAAGCCGGAAGTGACGCTGGGAGAATACAAGGGCCTCAAGGTAGATAAGATCCCTGTGGAGGTGACCCCGGAGGATGTGGACGCAGAGATCCAGAGGGAGCGTGAGCGCAACGGAAGAACGGTGGAAGTGACAGACCGGAGCGTGGCTAAGGATGATATGATCACACTGGACTTCGAAGGATTCGTAGACGGAGAAGCATTTGAGGGCGGCAAGGGTACAGATTATCCGCTGACCATCGGTTCCGGCGCATTTATCCCGGGATTCGAGGAGCAGCTCATCGGCGCTGAGATCGATCAGGATGTGGAAGTGAACGTGAAGTTCCCGGAAGATTATCATGAGAAATCCCTGGCCGGAAAGGATGCGCTGTTCAAATGCGTGGTACACACAATTAAAGAAAAAGAACTGCCGGAGCTGGATGATGAATTTGCATCCGATGTGTCCGAGTGCGAGACGCTTGAAGAGTACAGACAGGAAGTAGAGAAGAAGCTGACCGACCGGAAGCAGGCTGAGGCACGGGAGAAGATCGAGGATCAGGCAGTGGATCAGGCAGCGGAGAATGCCGAGATGGATATCCCACAGCCGATGATCGATCTGCAGGTACGGCAGATGGAGGATGATATGGCCTACCGTCTCCAGATGCAGGGCATGACAAAGGAGATGTACTTCCAGATGACAGGGCTGACAGAGGATCGGATGAAGCAGGATCTGGAAGCTCAGGCGCTGAAGACCATCCGGACCAGACTGGTACTGGAAGCAGTCGCGAAAGCAGAGAATATTGTCGTGTCTGAGGAGCGCCTGGAGGAAGAGCTGAAGAAGATGGCGGAGACATACGGCAGAGATCTGGAAGGCTTCAAGGAGTACATGGGAGAGAAGCGGATCGAAGAAATGAAGGAAAGCATCGCGGTACAGGATGCGATCACCCTGATCGCGGATGCGGCAGTGGAAGAATAAGAGAATAAAAGTGCGCCCGGCGGGCGCACGAGGACCGTCCATTCCGCGGGAATGGCGGCAGATAGAAAGAAGGAGAATTTTAAATGAGTTTAGTACCTTATGTCATTGAACAGACAAGCCGGGGGGAACGCTCTTACGATATTTATTCCCGATTATTAAAGGACCGGATCATCTTTCTGGGAGAGGAAGTAAGTGACGTGTCGGCAAACATCGTGGTTGCTCAGCTGTTGTTTCTGGAAGCGGATGATCCCAACAAGGACATCCAGCTCTATATCAACAGTCCGGGCGGTTCCGTGACCGCAGGGCTGGCGATCTACGACACGATGCAGTATATCAAGTGTGATGTGTCTACTGTGTGTATCGGCATGGCGGCCAGCATGGGTTCCTTCCTGCTCTCCGGCGGCACCAAGGGCAAGCGGTTTGCCCTGCCCAATGCGGAGATCATGATCCATCAGCCGTCCGGCGGCGCCAGAGGACAGGCGACGGAGATCCAGATCGCGGCAGAACACATTCTGCGTACCAGAAAGAGATTGAACGAGATCCTTGCGGCCAATACGGGGCAGTCCCTTGAGGTCATCCAGGTGGATACGGAGCGGGATAACTTTATGTCCGCACAGGAAGCAAAGGATTACGGACTGGTAGACGAAGTCATTGCCAAGCACTAACGTATGAAAGGAAGCTTTCATTGCGGTGGGTGCCGGGATTCGGCATGACTATAAAGAAGAAAAGCAGTATACTCAATTTTAATATGAGGTGAAAATAAAAATGGCAGGAAAAGTAATGGATGAGATTGTAAGATGTTCCTTCTGCAATAAATCGCAGAACCAGGTCCGCAAGCTGATCGCTGGACCGAACGGGGCCTACATCTGTGATGAATGCGTGGATGTCTGCTCCGAGATTATTGAAGAAGAGCTGGAATACGATGAGAGAAATCCGTTTGCTGACATCAATCTGCTCACACCGGAAGAGATGAAGGCATTTCTGGATGATTATGTGATCGGACAGGAAGAAGCGAAAAAAGTACTTTCGGTTGCGGTATATAACCATTACAAAAGGATTCTGGCAGAGCAGGACCTGGGCGTGGAGCTGCAGAAGAGCAACATCCTGATGCTGGGGCCGACAGGCTGCGGAAAGACCCTGCTTGCGCAGACGCTTGCAAAGATTCTGAATGTTCCCTTTGCCATTGCCGACGCGACAGCTCTGACAGAGGCAGGATATGTGGGAGAGGATGTGGAGAACATCCTTTTGAAGGTGATCCAGGCTGCGGACGGGGATATCGAGCGTGCGGAGCATGGTATCATTTATATTGATGAGATCGACAAGATCACAAGAAAGTCGGAAAATCCGTCGATCACCCGTGATGTATCCGGGGAGGGCGTGCAGCAGGCGCTCTTGAAGATCATAGAAGGGACGATCGCATCGGTTCCCCCTCAGGGCGGAAGAAAGCATCCCCATCAGGAGCTGATCCAGATCGACACGACCAACATTCTGTTTATCTGCGGCGGCGCGTTTGAAGGGATCGACAAGATCATCGAGACCCGTCTGGACAGGAAGTCCATCGGCTTTAACGCGGAGATCACGACCCAGCATGAGTACAATGTGGATGTGCTGCTTAAGGAGGTGCTTCCCCAGGATCTGGTCAAATTCGGCCTGATCCCGGAGCTGGTGGGCCGTCTTCCGGTGACGGTATCTCTGGAAATGCTGGATAAAAAGGCATTGATCCGGATCCTGACCGAACCAAAGAGCGCCATTGTCAAGCAGTATCAGAAGCTTTTGGAGCTTGACGGCGTGCGTCTGCTGTTTGACCGGGATGCATTGACTGCCATTGCAGAGACCACACTTGCAAGAAAGACCGGTGCCAGAGGGCTGCGGGCGATCATGGAGGGGATCATGATGGATACCATGTTCCGTGTGCCGTCGGATGAGACAATCAAGGAGTGCAGGATCACGAAGGATGTGGTGAAAGGGACCGGACAGCCGTTGTATGAATGCGACGGAGAGGAACGCAGGTCATTTCTGACATCTCAGAGTGCATAACAGATTCCAGTTTATACGGAATCGGAAAATAAAATACAGGGGGCGGGTATCGTGGTTTGACCATATACCTGCCTTTTCCATATTGAATATGACAGAGAAACATATTATGATCATAGCGTACGGCAGATTTCATCGGCCATGAATAGAATTACAAATAGGAGAAGTGATACATGAAGAGTGAAATCAAAAGCCTCCCGATGGTTGCCCTGCGGGGGATGACGATCATGCCGGAGATGGTGGTGCATTTTGACATCAGCTGGGAGCGGTCGATCGCCGCGGTGCAGGAGGCCATGGTGGAGGATCAGAAGATCTTCCTTGTACTGCAGAGAGAGCAGGACGCGGAAAATCCGGGCCAGAAGGAGATGTATGAGGTGGGCACGGTGGCTTCGGTCCGGCAGATCATCAAGCTGCCGAAGAAGATCCTTCGGGTTCTGGTGGCAGGAGAGGCGAGGGGGATCCTGAAAAGCATAGAATATGAGACACCTTACCTGCGGGCGGAGGTGGAGATCCTGGATGAGTCGGATTTCCAGTCTCCGGAGGATCTGAACGGACAGGCCATGATACGCGGCCTGAAAGACATTTTCGTGGACTATGCCGCGAAAAACGGGAAGATGTCCAAGGAAGGGGTCGGACGGATCCTGGAGATCAGCGATCTGAAGGAGCTGGTGGATGAGATCTCCGCCAACATTCCGTTGTATTATACGGACCAGCAGGAGATCCTGAACCAGACGGATTTCTGGAAACGTTATGAGATGCTGGCATTCAAGCTGGTCAATGAGGTGCAGATCATGGATATCAAGGATGATATCCGGGCCAAGGTCAAGGAACGGGTGGACAAGCACCAGCGGGAATACATCCTTCGGGAGCAGTTAAAGCTGATCCGGGAGGAGTTAGGCGATGATACCACCCTGTCCGACGCGGAGGAATTTGAACAGGCAGCCAAAAAGCTGAAGGCGCCCAAAGAAGTGAAGGATAAGCTGGCAAAGGAGATCAGCCGTTTTAAGAGCTCCCTGAACAGTCCGGCAGAGAGCGGTGTGCTGCGTACCTATATTGAGACGATCCTGGAGATGCCATGGAACAAGGCTGCGAAGGACAGCTCGGACCTTGCGTTTGCCGAGCAGGTGCTGGAGGAGGATCACTACGGACTGGAGCAGGTCAAAGAGCGGGTACTGGAATTTCTTGCGGTGCGGACTCTGACGAAAAAGGGAGAAAGCCCGATCCTCTGTCTGGCAGGACCTCCGGGAACCGGCAAGACTTCCATTGCGAAGTCCCTGGCGCGGGCGCTTAAAAAGCCCTATGTACGCATTTCCCTGGGCGGGGTTCGGGACGAGGCGGAGATCCGGGGACACCGGAAGACCTATGTAGGAGCCATGCCGGGACGGATCGCCAACGGCATCCGCATGGCGGGAGTGAAAAATCCGCTGCTTCTTTTGGATGAAATTGACAAGATCAGTACAGACTATAAGGGAGACACCTTCTCGGCACTGCTGGAGGTGCTGGACAGCGAGCAGAACAGCAGATTCCGGGATCATTACCTGGAGGTGCCGCTGGATCTGTCGGAGGTGCTCTTCGTGGCTACGGCCAATACGCTGCAGACCATTCCGCGGCCCCTTCTGGACCGTATGGAGGTAGTGGAGGTGAGCAGCTATACGGAGAATGAAAAGCTTCACATTGCGGCGGAGCATCTGATTCCGAAGCAGCTGGAGAAGCACGGGCTCACCCCGGACATGCTGACATTCAGCAGGCAGGCTGTCTGGAAAATGGCGAAGAATTATACGAAGGAGGCCGGGGTCCGGCAGCTGGAGCGGGAGATCGGAAATGTGTGCCGGAAGTCCGCAAAGGAAATCCTGACAAAGAACAGGAAAAAAATCGCCGTTACGGAGAAGAATATCCAGAAGTATCTTGGGAAAGAGAAGTATTCCTATCAGATGGCAAATGATTCGGACGAGGTAGGGATCGTCCGGGGGCTGGCATGGACGAGTGTGGGCGGAGATACGCTCCAGATCGAGGTGAACATCATGCCGGGGAAGGGCGAGCTGATGCTGACCGGACAGCTGGGAGACGTGATGAAGGAATCCGCCCGGACCGGGATCAGCTATATCCGTTCCATCAGCAGCCGGTATGAGATTCCGGAGGACTTTTTTGAAACCCATGATATCCATGTACATATTCCGGAGGGTGCGGTTCCAAAGGACGGACCGTCTGCCGGGATAACCATGGCCACGGCCATGCTTTCCGCCGTCACAGCCCGGAAGGTGCGCGCGGACCTTGCGATGACAGGGGAGGTGACGCTCCGGGGCCGGGTGCTGCCCATCGGCGGCTTGAAGGAAAAGCTCCTGGCGGCGAAAAACGCGGGGATCAAGACGGTCCTGATCCCGAAGAAGAACAAGGCGGATGTGGAGGAACTGTCCTCGGAGATCACGAAGGGGCTGGAGATCGTTCCGGTGGAGCATATGGACGAGGTGCTGGAGCGGGCGCTTGTATCCTAAACGGCCACAGAGTATACCCCGAGGGCACTCCCGTTATGGCCATTCGGCCGTTTCACAAGGTATACCCAGGGGCATCCCGTTATGGCCATTCGGCCGTTTCATAAGGTATAACAGACAGGAGAAATATATGGTAATTAAAAATGTAAACCTGGAGACCGTATGCGGAATCACCAGCCGGCTTCCGGAGAACGACAAGCCGGAGGTGGCTTTCGCGGGAAAATCCAACGTAGGGAAGTCGTCCCTGATCAATGCGCTGATGAACCGGAAGTCCTATGCCCGGATCTCGGCGACGCCGGGGAAGACGCAGACCATCAATTTTTACAGTATCAATGAGGAAATGTATCTGGTGGATCTTCCCGGATACGGCTATGCCAAGGTTTCCGAGAAGGAAAAGGCACAGTGGGGAAAGCTGGTGGAACGCTATCTCCACGGCTCTTCCATGCTGAAGGCAGTCTTTCTGCTGATCGATATCCGGCATGTGCCGTCCGCCAATGACAGGATGATGTATGAATGGATCCTGGACAAAGGATTCCAGCCGATCATGATCCTGACCAAGCTGGACAAGCTGAAGCGCAGCCAGGTGCAGAAGCAGATCAAGGTGGTCAAGGAAGGGCTTAAGCTGGTGCCGGGAACAAGGGTGATCCCGTTTTCTTCCGTCACGAAGCAGGGGCGGGAGGAGATCTGGGAAGTCATAGAATCCTTTCTGGAGCAGGAAGAGGCGGAACAGTGACTGTTCACGGTGCTTTGCATCTTGCTGCAGGGCATCCGGCCGATAAAGCCGCGGTTTCAGAGAATGGTAGTAAATGAAAGGTCCGGACAGAGCGATCCGGATGAAAAGCAGGACAGAGGTGTATAGTTCATGGAAAATAGGCGTCCATACTGGCAGGTGGCGGTAAGCCTGGTATTCAGCCTTCTGGCGACCGCCGCATTTATCATCATAGGAGTGAAGGCAATCGTATTTTTTATGCCGTTTGTGATCGGATGGTGTATTTCGGCGATTGCGGCGCCGGTGGTCAACTGGCTGGAAAAGCATTTCAAGATCGTGAAGAAGCTGGGCTCGGCCCTGATCGTGGTGCTGGTCATCGGGCTGATCGTACTGCTGATCTACCTTGCGGTCAGCAGGCTTGTGACGGAGGCAGGCGATCTGCTGAAAAATATACCGGATCTGTATGAACAGCTTGCCAGCGGGCTTTCCCAGATCGGACAATCCATGTCCGGACTGTTTGCGCGGCTTCCGGAGGAGGTGCGCAGCGGTTTCCAGACCATGATGTCAAATCTGAACGAATATATGGGAGACCTGATCTCAAAGATCGGGGAGCCTACGGTGACCGCGGCGGGAAATCTGGCGATGCGTCTGCCGTTTTTCCTGGTCTCGGTGCTGGTATCTGTCATATCAGCTTACTTTTTCACAGTGGAGAGGGATGAGGTCCTGAGCTGGGCGAAAAAAGTGATGCCCCAGGCCGTTGTGAAACGGATGACGCTGGTGATGGACAATCTGCGGTATGCGGTAGGAGGATATTTTAAGGCCCAGTTTAAGATCATGGGAGTCGTGTTTCTGATCCTGATGGTAGGCTTTGCGTTATTAAAGATCAATTATTTTGCTCTGATCGCGTTCCTGATCGCGTTTCTGGATTTCCTTCCTTTTTTCGGAACAGGAACAGCCATGATCCCGTGGGCGCTGTACAAATTTTTGGTGGGGGATTATAAGACGGCGATTCTGCTGTTCGTGATCTATGCCGTTACCCAGCTTGTCAGACAGATCCTGCAGCCCAAGCTGGTGGCGGACAGTATGGGGATGAATCCGCTGGTGACGCTGCTTTTGCTGTATGTGGGCTACCGGGTCAGCAGCGTGCTGGGGCTGATCCTGTCGGTCCCCATCGGAATGGTTGTGATCAATATGCATCAGGCCGGAGCGTTTGACTATATCTTTGATGATGTACGGATCCTGGTAGACGGGATACTGCGGCTGAGGGAAGAGCCGGGGCCCAGGGACCAGGATTAGATATCTACGTATGGGGAAGGCTGTCAGCGGCAGTTTTTTTAGATACCAAAGTATGGGGAAAAAGGACAGAGGGTTTAATCCTCTGTCCTTTTTCCTGCCTGAAACAGTCCCATGGCAGTTGCCTCGATAATTGACAGATCCCTTTCGTCCAATTTGTCCAGGAGCAGATCCAGCCGTTTTCGCTCCACGCTTTTTGACGCCGTATTTTCGGGAAATATGTATCGATCAATGGGAATATCAAACATCGTGACGAGACGGACCAGCAGGCCAAAGCTGGGATATCTTCCTTCAATTTCGATTGCCTGCAGGTGCCGTGTAGAGATATCAAGCTTTTCTACTAATTTTTCTCTCGTTATTTTCCTGGATTCCCGGGCTTTTTTTATCTCCAGCCCGATGGGAGTGAAGTCAAAATTATTTTTGATACTGTTTTCATTCATAAATGTCCACCGCCTGCCTTTCATTTGTACACTGTTTCCAAGGTATGCCGATCTTTCAATATGCGCCGTTGTTTTTCAGTTTCTATTGTACAGAGATACCGGTTTACTTAAAACGAGATATTATAGCTATATATAAGAAGTATAAAGGTTAAAATAAAGAATCCGATATTTTTATCCTGTTGAAAACAAACGTAAGTTCTGTTATAATACAAAAAGAACAAATGTTTGCGCCTGGCTTTTGCAGGCTGACTGGATGTGAGGTGATGATTATGGCTCAAAAGGATCCCGTGTATATTGCAATTGATCTGAAGTCCTTTTATGCTTCCGTGGAATGTGTGGAGAGGGGGCTGGATCCCATGACGACAAATCTGGTGGTGGCGGACTTAAGCCGCACCGAGAAGACCATCTGCCTGGCGGTGTCCCCCTCTCTCAAGGCCTATGGGATCTCTGGAAGGGCAAGGCTGTTTGAGGTGGTGCAGAGGGTCAGGGAGGTCAATGCAGAGAGGCAGATGCGCTCGCCGGACCGCCGCCTTGAGGGTGCTTCCTGTGATGATACGGAGCTGAAAGCATCGCCGGAGAAGGCCCTTGACTATATTGTGGCTCCGCCCAGGATGTCACTCTATATCGAATACAGCACAAGGATCTATGAGATTTATCTGAAATATGTGGCGCCGGAGGACTGCCATGTATATTCCATTGACGAGATCATGATGGATGTGACGCATTATCTGGATACCTGTGCTCCGGGGGCGTCTCCTCATGTCTGTTCCGGCAGGATGGACGGTCTTTCTCCGACAGGGGAATCCCGGCATGCAAAGGCTGTCCCCCGCCCGGCAAAGTACGGCGTGTCGGCCCGTGAGCTTGCCGGGCGGATCATCCGGGATATCCACACGGTCACAGGAATCACGGCCACGGCAGGGATCGGGACGAACCTGTACCTGTGCAAGGTGGCCATGGACATCGTGGCGAAGCACATTCCTCCGGATAAGAACGGAGTGCGGATCGCCTCTCTCAATGAAAAAAGCTACCGCCGGATCCTGTGGGCCCATCGCCCGCTTACCGATTTCTGGCGGATCGGCAGAGGCTACGCGAAGAAGCTGGAGGAGTACGGCATGTTCACGATGGGAGACATCGCCAGATGCTCCATCGGAAAGCCGGGGGAGTATTACAATGAAGATCTGCTTTACCGGTTATTCGGGGTCAATGCGGAGCTGCTGATCGACCATGCTTGGGGGTGGGAGCCCTGTACCATGGCGGATATCAAGAACTACAGGCCCAGCGCCAGCAGCGTGGGCTCCGGTCAGGTGCTGCATCATCCCTACTCCGCCGGGGAGGCGAGAATGGTCGTCCGGGAGATGACGGAGCAGCTTGTACTGGATCTGGTTGAAAAAGGGCTGGTTACGGACCAGATCGTCCTGACGGTGGGCTATGACATTGGGAATCTGTCCGATCCGGCAGTACACAGGCCGGAGCAGACGGAAGTCACGACAGACCGCTATGGGCGGAAGATGCCGAAGCACGCCCACGGGACCGCCAACCTGGAAAGGCAGACCTCGTCCACAAAGTGTATCGTGAAGGCGGTTCTGGATTTATATGACAGGATCATCAACCCGGGCTTTCGGATCCGGAGGATCTATATCAGTGCAAACCGCGTGGAGGACGAGAGCACTGCAGCCGATACGCCTGCGTTTGAGCAGCTTGACTTATTCACGGACTACGCTCGGCTGGAGCAGGAGCGTGAGGAGGAAGAGGCAAAGCGGAAGCGGGAGAGGAAGCTGCAGGAGGCCATGTTGGATATCAAAAAGAAATATGGAAAAAACGCGATTTTAAAAGGGGCAAATCTGGTGGAGGGATCTACGGTCATCGACCGGAATCGGCAGATTGGAGGGCACAGAGCATGAGCCAGGCAGTACAAAGCATGATGAACCGCAGGGAGATGTACAAATATCAGGATATGATCGACCTTCCCCATCCTGTATCCAGGACCCATCCTCCCATGCCGATCCAGGACCGGGCGGCACAGTTTGCGCCGTTTGCGGCGCTTTCCGGCCATTTTGAGGCAGTCAGGGAGACCGCCCGGCTGACGGAAGAACGGACAGAGCTGGACGAGGGCATCAGGGAAGAGCTGAACCGGGAGCTGCGCAGAATACAGGAGCAGATCGGCAGCGGGGATGCCGTGTCCTTTACTTACTTTGTGCCGGATCCGAAGAAATCAGGAGGAGCCTATGCAACGGTGACCGGCTGTGTGAAGAAGATCAGGGAATACGAGCGGGTGATCCTTCTGGAGGACGGAACGGAGATCCCGGCGGATGAAATCATAAGCATCCAAAGATCCCCCCGGTGAAGCGATGGTTAGCTGCCGTTCCCGGTGCCTTGCACTTTGCAGCAGGGCATCCGGCCAGTAAAGCCGCGGTATCAGGCATTCAGCCTTTTTTCAGAAAAAGGGTCCTCTTCGCTCCTATTTGTGTTATACTACCAGAAGGACCGAGTCGTGATGTGCAAAGGATCAGGAACCGCAGACAGGATCCTGTCTGATGCCGCAGGTGATGTCCGCGGTTTCAGAAGCTGCACGTAACAACAAGGCTCAAATGACAGGAGGCGAAAAAACGATGGGACATTTGACAACAAGAGATGCCTACAAGAATCTGGAGGAGCGGATCAACTGGTTTACCCAGGGAGCTCCCCCGTCAGATACATTATATAAGATCCTGCAGGTATTGTACACGGAGAAGGAGGCCAAGTGGGTGGCGCTGCTCCCGGTCCGTCCGTTTACGCTGAAAAAGGCGGCCAGGATCTGGGGGACGACGGAGGCAAAGGCGGAGAAGCTTCTGGACCACCTCTGTGAAAAAGCGCTGCTGGTAGATTCTGATTACCACGGGCAGCGGCAGTTTGTGATGCCGCCGCCCATGGCAGGCTTTATTGAGTTTGCCCTGATGCGTACAAGAGGAGATATTGACCAGAAGTATCTGAGCGAGCTGTATTATCAGTATATGAATGTGGAGGAGGATTTTGTCAAAGACCTGTTTTTTGTGACAGAGACCAGGCTGGGCCGGGTGTTTGTGCAGGAGCCGGTGCTGACCAATGACAAGACGAACCACATTCTGGACTACGAGCGTGCCGCGCATATCGTGGAGGAAGCAAAGTATATCGGGCTGGGTACCTGCTACTGCAGGCATAAGATGTATCATGCCGGACATCCCTGTGAGATCGACGCACCCTGGGATGTGTGCCTGACCTTTGACAATGTGGCCCGCTCTCTGGCCGAGCATGGGGAGTACGCGCGGCTCATCTCCAGGGAAGAGGCCATGGATGCGCTGGAGCGTTCCTATGCCGCTAACCTGGTGCAGATCGGAGAAAATGTCCGGGAGCATCCGGCATTTATCTGTAACTGCTGCGGCTGCTGCTGTGAAGCGCTGCAGGCGGCAAGGAAGTTCAGCCCCATGCAGCCCGTGGCCACGACCAATTATATTCCCAGAGTGTCCCTGGAACAATGCATCGGCTGCGGAAAATGCGCGAAGGTCTGCCCGATCCTGGCCATTGCCATGGAAGAGAAGGAGCAGGAGGGAGAGGATTGCGGCAGGAAGCATCCCGTGATCGACACGGAGATCTGCCTGGGCTGCGGTGTCTGCGCCCGGAACTGTCCCACCGGGGCCATTGAGCTGGAACGGCGTCCGGTGCAGGTGATCACACCCGTAAACAGCACCCATCGGTTTGTCCTCCAGGCCATCGAAAAAGGGACGCTGCAGAACCTGATATTCGACAATCAGGCATTTGCCAACCACCGGGCCATGGCAGCCGTATTCGGGGCCATCTTAAAGCTCCCGCCCGTAAAGCAGGCCCTGGCGAGCAGGCAGTTTAAGTCCGTCTATCTGGATAAGCTGCTGTCCATGCAGAAGAAATGAGAGCTTTCACCGGAGAATGAAAGCCTCAAAACATGGAAGGACACGTTTCCGTCCATGCCGGAAGAGGATCAGAAGCTGTATCAATTGCAAAAACATAAGATGCAATGCCTTTTGGAGATCAGGAAGTGAAAAAGGCATTGCATTTTTTTGGGGTATTGACAAACCGACCGACGGTATGATAAAATTCAAATCGATACATACCAACAGTCGGTTTTGGAGGTACATACAATGAACCAAAAATTATTTACAAAAGATTTTACCTTAGTTGTCATCGGACAGATCATTTCCCTGTTCGGAAATGCAGCCGTCCGGTTTGCGCTGCCGCTGTATCTGCTGAATCAGACAGGCTCCTCGGCGCTTTACGGAACCGTGACCGCCTGCGCGCTGATTCCGGCGATCCTGCTGTCCCCCATAGGCGGGATCGCCGCGGACCGGGTCAATAAAAGAAATGTGATGGTGATCCTGGATTTTTTTACGGCAGCGGTGATCCTGACCTTTTCGATCCTCCTGAACGCCGTGAATCTGGTTTTTCTGCTGACGGTCACACTGATGGTCTTATACGGCATTGCAGGCGCGTACCAGCCCTCCGTACAGGCCAGCATTCCGGCCCTGGTGAGCCGGGAGCATATCATGCAGGCCAACTCCATCATCAACATGATCAGCTCTCTTGCGTCCCTGGCAGGGCCTGTGCTGGGCGGGATCTTCTATGCGGCATACGGATTAAAGCCGGTGCTGTGGATCTGCATCCTCTGCTTTTTTCTGTCTGCAGTGATGGAACTGTTCATTCGGATCCCATTTGTCCGGCAGGATTCCGGGGGAGCTTTTTGGAAGACGGTAACGTCGGATTTTTCAGAGAGTATGCGGTTTGTGTGGAGAGAGAAGCCGGAGATCGGAAAAGTGGTGCTTTTGGCCTGCGGGATCAATCTGTTTTTATCCTCCATGATCCTGGTGGGCATGCCCTATCTCATTACGGAGGTGCTGGGGTTTGAAACAGGGACGGCCAATCGGCTCTACGGCTTTGCGGAAGGGGCAATGGCCGCAGGCGGACTCCTGGGCGGCATCTGCGCAGGCGTGTTCGGCGGCAGGCTGTCGATCCAAAAGGCCGGCAATCTGATCATAGCCGGCGCCGCGGCAGCGCTTCCGATGGGCGCGGCACTGGGGCTGTTTTCCTCGGCAATGCTGAACTATGCTGTCATGGCGGGATGCTGCTTTGCCATCACGATCGTTTCCACGATATTTACCATACAGATGATGGCCTTTGTGCAGACAGAAACCCCGCAGAACCTGATCGGAAAGGTGATCGCCGTGATCCTCACCCTGTCCATGTGCGCGCAGCCGCTGGGAAACGCGTTCTATGGTTTCCTGTTTGAGATCTGCGCAGGAGCGGAGTTTGCGGTGGTTCTGTTTGCAGGCGGTATCTCTCTGGTGATCGCGGTCCGCGCGAGAAGGATATTCATGAGCCTTTTAAGAAAAACGGAATGATATCGAGCGCCTCGGAGATTTCAGAAGCTGCCGGGAAAGAAGAGCACGGCCGAGAAAGGAATCCTCCCGAACGTTATACATTTCCGATCAGAACCGTCACGGTAAAGGTATCTTCCGTATAAGAGATATCCAGAGTGCCGCTGTACTTTTCTACCATTTCCCGTACATTTGCCAGGCCCAGGCCGTGAGCGTCTGACTCCTCCTTGTCAGATACAAGCCGGCCCTTATGCTCCTGAACTGTATTTGCTTTTGTGTTTGTGATTTCAAAGGTGAAATAATCGTTTTCCGTCACTCTGGCTTTTAAGGAGATACGGCGTTTCTTAAGGTCAGGAATCTTCACAGAGGCTTCGACGGCATTGTCCAGGGTATTGGAAAACAGGCAGCAGAGGCTGATCGGGTCGATGCCGGTCAGTCTGTCCAGGTCAATATGGAAAAAAACGTCGATTCCCTGTTCCAGCGCCAGATTATACTTGGCATTGAGGACGGCGTTGAGGATGCTGTTTTTGCAAAAGACGCGGGTGCGGGCCGTCAGCTGTGTTCCGATTTCCTCCATATAGTGCTCGGCATCCGCTGTATTCCCTGAGCGGAACAGGGACTGGATCACACTCAGATGGTTGTTCATATCATGGCGGAATCTGCGGATCTCGGTCTGATTTTGCTCCAGCTCTTCATAATAGCTTTTCTGAAGCATCAGGTTTTTCCGTTCCATGTCCTGCCGGATGCTGCTGATAAAATATTCCGTCAGGGCGATGCATCCCAGGTTGGTCGCAAAGCAGGAAAAGGCGGCGGGCCACATGTAACAGCTCCTGGCCGGGGCAAAGAGGATGCTGGTGGTGATGCTCACCAGAGAGGCCAGACAGATGACATCCAGCAGGATCCAGGTCTTCGGGCCGAATAATTTCCGGGCCTGAACCAGATGCTTTTCAAAAAAGCGGTAAATGCCGTACCAGATCAGCAGATGCAGAATGGGATCCGCTATGGTACAGAACAGATCCAGGGCCATGGGCCAGCCCAGGGAAGAGCCCAGCGCGCCCAGCATATCCATGACAAAAAAGTTCTGGCTGACGATCAGGGGGTAGAGGACGGCCACGGCAGCCAGACGCTGCCAGATACTGCCCTGGAAGGAGAGCAGCATCAGCGCAAGGAACCAGACCAGCTCCAGGATCACATTAAAAAAATCATTCGGATAGATGATCATGCTGGAGATGCAGGCGCAGGAAATCATTCCGGCCGCGCTCCAGAGCTTCCCGGCCCGCTTCTGCGCAAAATGGCACAGGATCCGGTAAAACAGGAAGCCCTGTATGCAATTAGGAATGTTGCCGATATATGTCATAACAGATATGAGATCCATGGTGATTCTCCTCGTAGAATGTTTGCTCTGCGGCTGTTTACCGCAGCAGGAGACGGGCAAAAGCAATTTCCAGGGGCTGGCGGAAGGCGCGGCTGACCGGAAACTGCTTTTGCCCGCAGATGCAGCGGTCTTTTTCCAGGGCGTTCACAAAGTTCAGGTTCACCAGATGGCGGTTGTGGCAGCGAACAAAATAGTCCGGCAGTCCGGACTCCACTTCATCCAGCTTTCCGTAAAAATCAGGTCTGCTTCCGTCTTTCAGAGAAATTACGACTTTCCTCCGGTCGCTGGAAAAAGCCAGGATCCTTTTCAAAGGAATTCTCAAAATGCCGGATTTCTGCTCCAGGGTAAAATACTGCTCCCGGTGTTTTCCGAGTTCTTCCAGCGCCTGCTCCAGAACGGCCTGGATCCTGCGTTCCTCATAAGGCTTCAGAATATAGTGGAAGGCATGCACCTCGTATCCCTGAAATACAAAGTCAGGGTAAGCGGTTACGAAGATCAGGAGCGTATGGGCGTTTCTTTTTCTCAGATTTTTGGCGGTTTCCATGCCGTTCATCTGTCTCATTTCAATATCCAGAAATAAGATATCCAGATATGCGCATTCCGGGTGTGAAAAGAGTGCTTCGCCGGAGTCGTATTCCAAAATACGGTAAGAGGTTCCAAGCAGCTGCAGCTTCCGCTCCAGAGGAGCGCGGAGGGCCCGGCGCATGGAAGCCTCATCATCGCAGATTCCGATGTTGATCATAGGATCCTTCCTTTCTGTGAACACAGTTCCTTAGGAGCTGCAGACGAGTCAAGAGGTATCAGTTATACTGTGCAGCGGATTCATCTGGCGCGCAGTATACTTCCCTACAGCTCCTTAGTTTACAGAAAAATCCCGGATTTGTAAATGCGGTTCCTGCATTCCGGTGCAAACTTTACAAAATCAATACCAAACATGACAGCTTCCGCAATGCGCTCCGTCCGAAAAACGCTTAAACTATTTTAAGTGTACGGCTGCATTCACAGACGCAAAAGTGCGGGAGCACGGATTTTGCGAATGGATGAGCAGGCTGGAACCATTTTTATCAAAGGAGGGATTGTTTTATGCTGCAGGTCAGGCATTTATCAAAAAGTTATACATCGGGAAATCAGGTGTATCCGGTATTAAAGGACGTATCGTTGAGGGTGGAAAAGGGGGAGTTTGTGGCCGTCATGGGTGATTGTGCAATAATAGGACTAAACCGGAAGAACCTTACAAAATCGGGGTTTTTGAGGCATAGTCCTATTTCTTTGACCAGAAAAAGGGAGACTCAAAGTTTGCCAGATTGATTTGATAAAGCAGCGCTGCGACACAAAATCGGACATCTTGATCATGTTGACTGTTCAAGCTCCTGTCTGGGGCTAAAGTAAACGTATCAGGATTGGCAAAGCTATAAGTAAGGCATTTCCAGAAGGTTGGGGATGCCTTTTTTGTTACAGAAAATCAAATAAAGGAGACAAGTTATGACCACAAATACAGCGATAGGTGCAGGAAAAGAAAATACTCAGGCAATTACTTTCAAAAACCAACTGCACAAAGATTTTTATACGGAACATCTGCAGAAATGCAGACATCAGGATGTGTACCACAAGGCATTGGTATACTGCCTCGGAATCGATAGCGATACGAGAAAGCATACGGATAGGATTTATGATTTTGCATCCGGATATATAAAACCGGAATGCCTGCATGAAGGATGGCAGACCAGCGGAAGCGTAAAAATTGTCCGTATGGCATTTAACCTATATTGTAATGGAACCCCAAGTGTATCTTCCTGCAAGAATAAAAAAGCACAGCTAGAAGAGTGCCAGCTGTATACGGTAGAGAACTTATTCTGCAGTGGTTATGCAAAATATTTTTGGGAGGCTGTGAAAATTCGGTATCCAGAGTACTGCTTCCATATAGATTACTGGGAGGATATGTATGCTGAAAATTAGACTACAGGGAACCAAACAGGATTTGAAATGGTTCCGCAAGATTTTTGGAACATCAGGACGAGGTCAGAGTGTTGAGAGTATCGGACACTTATGCCAACAAAGGAACAAATAAACATTTCCGTGTATGTAGAGGCGGAAAGAATTGGAGGGTATGATGAAAACAAAGCGTATGACAGTCCATTATGGAACCGGAACACTTGACATGACGATTCCAAAGATTATTTTGCAGGGAAAGTGGCTAAGAGAATTAGGATATTCAGTTGGAGATCAAATAATCGTAACATATGCAGAGGGCCAAAATATAACTATACAGGCTGTTGATAATGAGAAAGACAAAAATATGGAAACGGAGGAAGGCGTATGTGTACAATAATTGCGGTAGCAAACCAAAAAGGCGGAGTCGGAAAAACAACAACTTGTGTAAACCTTGGAATCGGGCTTGCAAGGACAGGAAAAAAGGTACTCTTGGTGGAAGCAGACGCCCAGGGAAGTATGGCGATCAGCCTGGGGATACAGGAACCGGATGAACTGGATGTAACTCTTGTTAATTTTATGGAAAACGCAATTAATGATGAAGATATAGAAAAGAATCCGGAGCGAAGCAGTTTATCGGAGGGGATCATCCACCATGCGGAGGGGATTGACTTTATCCCCTCCAACATTGAACTGGCAGGTTTGGAACCATCGCTTGTAAATGTGATGAGCAGGGAAAGAGTGATGTCTAATTTCCTGATGGATTTGAAAGCACAGTATGATTTTATACTTATAGATTGTATGCCATCGCTGGGAGTCATCACGATTAATGCGCTTGTAGCAGCCGACAGCGTGTTGATTCCGGTAGAAGCAGCATATCTTCCTGTTAAGGGCCTGCAACAGTTGATAAAGACAATCGGGCGGGTACATCGGAGATTGAACCCTGACCTTAGTATAATGGGAATCCTGCTGACAAAAGTAGACCGCAGGACAAATTTTGCAAGGGACATATCGGAACAGATCCGAGAGGTTTATGGAGATAAGATACATATTTTTAAAAACTGTATTCCGTTGTCTGTAAGGGCTGCAGAGACTACAGCAGAAGGGAAGAGCATCTACCTTCATGACCCAAAAGGAATTGTGGCAGACGGTTATCTTTCCCTGACACAGGAGGTGCTTTCAGATGAAGGGAAATAGCGCAAAAAAGGTGAAGCTGACATCTTTTGATGATCTGTTTGGCACAAGCGAGACAGCGTCAGGTGAAGCTGTTACATACGTTCCTATCAGCCAGTTTCATACATTTAAAGATCATCCATTCCGGGTAATGGACGATGAAAAGATGCAGGAAACCGTGGACAGCGTGAAAAAGTTCGGCGTTCTGGTGCCGGGGATCGTCCGCCCGCATCCGGAAAATGGTTATGAGGTCATATCCGGCCATCGGAGGTGGCGGGCATGTGAGCTGGCAGGAATTGAGGAAATGCCTGTGATCATACGTAGCCTCAATGATGATGAATCCACGATCATCATGGTGGATGCGAATATTCAGAGAGAGGACATTCTTCCAAGCGAAAAGGCAAGGGCATATAAGATGAAATTCGAAGCAATCAGCCACCAGGGAAGTAAAAGCAGCAAGCATACAGCAGATGTGATCGGAGAAACCGCAGGGGACAGCCCAAGAACCGTACAGCGATATATACGTCTGGCGGAGCTGGTTCAGGAACTGCTAGACTATGTAGATGAAAATAAAATCCTGATAATGGCGGGCGAGAAGCTGTCTTATTTGAAAAAGGAAGAGCAGGCATGGGTCGTGGATGCGATCGGGAACAGTGGTGTATATCCGTCGAAAACGCAGGCGGACGAACTGAAAAAGCACAGCGAAGCCGGGGAACTGACATCAGGCCAGGTATACGCCATATTGCTGAAAAAAGGGAATGGAAGCAGGAATGTGACTATCTCAGCTAAGAAAATACGCAATTATTTTCCAGACGGATATTCCAAAGAACAGATTGAGGAAACCATCTACTACTGTATCCGGTTAGTTTTTAAAGTATAACCGGATACAGTCTTGCCAGTTTGATTCTTGCATCCTGTGTTTTAAACTGCCAGTTTACCTTTACACATTCCCTGTTCCGTTTTATGGTCCAGGCACG
>CATLCV010000070.1 GCA_949893755.1 uncultured Lachnospiraceae bacterium
CGAAAATATATGTGAGTGTCTATGACAGTTGAAGAACAATTAACTTTGCAAAGAGCCGGATGCGGGAAAGCCGCACGTCCGGTTCCGTAGAGGGGTGTGGGGAGCAATCCCCACATCTACTCGACAATCATATCCTCAAAAGGAAAGGAGCACACATGATCGCACGCAGCATCGGATATCTGCTGGTCGTTCTGGTCAGCGTCTATCTGTTTTTTATGTATGACGGGACTATCTGGACCGGCCTTCTCATTCTGGAGCTCCTCTACCCGGTCTGCTCCGGCCTCTTCCTCTGGTATATGGGCAGGCATGTCACGGTCCGGTTCGGCAGGTTTCCGGCCATGGCCGAACGGGAAAAACGGTTTTCCGGCAACCTGGTTCTGAAAAACCATTCCAGGATCTGGAGCGTCAAATACAGGGTCCGGGCACAGGTGAGAAATCATTTTTCCGGACAGGCCTCCCACCGGATCAAATATGCCCCTTCTGAGCTCTCCCCGAATGAGGAGCAGCGGCTGGAGGTCGAGCTGGATTCCCGGTACGCGGGAATCGTCGAGTATCAGCTGGAAGCCCTGATCCTCTATGATCTGCCGGGGATTTTCTGCCGGAGGGTTTCGCTGAGGGAACGGCGGACCATCCGGATCATGCCGCCCTTTGAGCTGATGCCCCTGGAGATCACCCGGCGGACACGGGAATTTCTTGCGGATGCGGACGAATTTTCCACGGAAAAAAAGGGCGATGACCCCAGCGAGATCTATCAGATCCGGGAATACCGCCCGCCGGACTCCATCCATTCCATCCACTGGAAGCTGAGCGCCAAGGAGGATCACCTGATGGTCAAGGAGCACGGATTCCCCATGGGGTGCGTGGTGCTGCTCTGGATCCGCCTGCCCCTCAAGGACACGGACAGCGCCGGATTCAGCCGCCTGTTGGAGAAGGCTGCTTCCCTGTCGATCACGCTTCTGGAAGAAAAATGCATCCACATGGCCGCATGGTTTGAGGAAAAGAGCGGCCAGGTCATCAAGTGGAGAGTCAGCACGGCAGAGTCGGTCTATGAATGGATCTGGCGGCTTTTGTCCACCGAACCGTTCCGGGATGAAGAACTGGAGGCCACATGTAGGGAGGAGGCGTTCCGGGGCGTAAATTTCAGCAGTGTCGTGGTGCTGCATGCAGACGGCACACTGACTGTAAACGGCGAGACCCAGGAGTTGCTGCAGCTGTGAAATGCCGGTATGAAACTGCCACAATATGAGAGAAAACCATGCAGATTTACCCTCTCCGCTAGAGAAGCCTGCTGCCCGCCAGCAATGAATACGATCCATACAGGAGGATTACCCTATTATATACGATCCACATGGAATACAGGAGAATTGCACCATTATGAAGGAACGAAAGAAGATACGGGACGGAATCACATTCTATTCCCCAAAAGAACCGAAATTATATACCGCAAAAAGAGAACCCCATCCGTTCCTGCTGGCCGCTGTACAATTACTGGCGGTCTGGTTTCTTGCGTTCTCCTGGTGGCAGAGCCTGACCAGTGCATTTCCCATTGATGCGGATGTCCCCCAGCTGTTTCTCTTCTGCTTCCTTTTTACCGCAATCCTGACTGCCCTCTGGAACAGCCCCCTGCGCAGGCTTTGGAAAGGCAGTATCCTGCTTCTGCTTTTCTGCCTTGCCGGAGCCTGGATCTGGCGGCATCTGGAAGCGGCAGTCAATGTGATCAACCTTACCGCCAACGCCTGTCTGGCTGTCCGCAGACCAAACGCCAATCCCTACCCCATCCAGCCGGTTTCCGATCCGGAAATGGCATTCATGTTTGCGCTTTTCCTGCTGCCCCTTTTGTTTTTCTGGAGCCTGTTCCTGTATCTTCGGAAGGGGAAGATTTTCGCGTACCTCCTTCTCCTGGCTCCCACTGTATGGATCCTGGCGGAAACTCTGGTTCCCTCCGAGCTGTCCTGCTGGCTGATCCTCCTCTCCGGCGGAATCTACGGAACCGTCTGCGGTTGCCGGGAAGGCCGGGCCGCGCTGTCCAAGGGCGCCGCCTCTGCCTGCATCCTGCTCCTGCTGATCCTGGTGTCCGCCTTCTCAAGCCGCCCCCTGGAAGCTTATAAGGAGCCCTCCGACGGCCTCTACGCTCATGCCCGGGAGACCATCGAAACCGGATGGATCAAGCCCTTGCAGGAATCCTACACCCAGGCGAAAGCAGAGCGGGAGGAACAGAAACGGCTTGCCCAAAAGGATGTCTCCGAACAGGAACCGCCTGACGCCGGCGAAATCCCGCCGGAAGGCGATCCAGGTCAGACCGGACAGGAACCAAACGCCCCGGAGCAGCCCGAACAGACACCTGACACGGATACTGCGCCGGAAACGGATATCCAGCCGGATTTTTTCACGGACTCTTCAGCCGACACTCCGGACAGTTCCCAGTCCTCCGGGGGAAATCCCACGGAAAATGCCGAAGGACTGAACATCGGTACCCAGAACGGAATACTCTCGGCCAGCGCAGACACATTTCCGGACCTGAATGCACTGTCCCATTTTCAGCCCAGCACCGGCACCCGGCTCACCCTTACTCTGGACGCCAAACCGGAGGAAACCGTATATTCCCCTTCCGCATACGGCATATTATACCTGGACAGCCATTGGTATGATCTGGATTCCGAAAGCGGAATCCCGCTGGAAAGCTATCTGGAATATCCGGACAATCTGGAACTCCTGAAAGCGCTCTGCCTGGAACATGCTCCCGATACCCTCGGGGCAGCATCCGATTTTATTCAAACAGAATTTGAAGAGAATACGGTTTACGATTTCCAGCCGGGCACGACCCCTTCGGGACAGGATTTCGCCGAATATTTCCTGTTCGAGAATCACAAGGGCTTCTGTGTCCATTTTGCCACAACGGCAGTCCTGATGTACCGCATGTGCGGATACCCGGCCAGATATGTCCAGGGCTACGCTGTCCCTGCTTCCGCCTTTCACCGGCAGGAGGATGGCAGCTACATCGCCGAGGTCACAGGGGAAATGGGCCATGCCTGGTGCCAGGTTCTGGAGAACGAGGAATGGATCACCAAGGAGCATACCCTGCCCTATCACGGCGTCCGCCCGGAGCCAGGCATTCCTGCCGTATCCAGCGGCCGGCATGCCTGGACCCGCAATGCCGCGGGCTGGGGACTGTTGTTCCTGAAATCCTGCGCCGCAGCTCTCCTCTGCCTGGCGGCTGCCGTCCTGCTCCTGTTCACCCAGGCAGCACTTCGGAGACAGCGCAGATACCGGCAGTTCCGCAGTGTCCGCCGGGGCACCGGCATCCGGCGGATCTACCGCGCGGTCTATGACACCGCAGTATTTCAGGGAATGGAGCAGATTGATCTCTTGAGCCGTCAGGGCTTTGAAACGCTGCGGGACTATTTTCCGGAAGTTCCTTCAGAATCCATGGAATGGCTGTACCAGGCCGTAATGGAAACCATGTTTTACACAAGGAACGCGACAAAGGAAGACACAAAAAATGCCTGGAGGCTCTATCGGCAGTTTTCCCGTACGGTAAAACAGAACATGACGCCTTCCAGAAGATTTATTTATCAATATATCAAAGTAATATAAAATGAGCGGGTTTTCAACCCGCTCTGATTTTTCCCTATCCATCATCTGATTGTCAGTCCTTATCCTCAGTATCCTCACTGCCGTAAGTAAAAAACCCGAATTAGGCGAGCTGCCTGCTCTACTGTATCTGCCATATTAGACACTGCATTTTCCTTCTTCATTGCCTCTTCCAGTGAAACCACTGTACGCAGAATAGGAAAAAAGGCGTCAATCCCTTTTTGATTGCATACTACCGCGTCTTTTCCGGCACAGCCGGAAAAAGCAATGACAGGTTTATGAAATTCTTTTGCAATTCCAGCTACCCCAACCGGCGCTTTCCCCATAACAGTCTGCCCATCCAGGCAGCCTTCTCCTGTTACAACCAGATCTGCATCTTTAACGTAATCTTTCAAATGTGTTTCTCTAAGGACAATCTCAATTCCAGGCTCCAATACTGCATGAAAAAATGTCATAAATGCAAACCCCATTCCTCCCGCTGCGCCCGCACCAGGATAGTTCGGATCTGCTTTTTCATATGCTCCTTTTGCAATATCAGCATATCTTTCCAGCCAATGGTCCATACGTACAATCATTTCTTCCGTTGCACCCTTCTGAGGTCCGTATACTGCACTGCATCCTTGTTCTCCGCAGAGTGGATTTGTGACATCGCAGGCAATACGGAATGTACATTCCTCTAACTGCGGCAGCACATTTTCATCTGTGATGCAAACCAGATCTTTCAGCCCTTCAGCTCCAAAACATACCTGCTGTCCTTTCGAATCCAGACAACCGTAGCCCAGTGCCTGCAGCATACCGATTCCACCGTCATTCGTAGCGCTTCCGCCGATCCCGATTAAAAGGGTATGGCAGCCCTGGAGCACTGCGTCTTTAATCACCTCTCCAACGCCATATGTTGTAGTATGAAGAGGGTTTCTGTCTCCTGTATCAACTAAAGTAATCCCCGCCGCGCCCGCCATCTCTATGATTGCTGTCTTCGTTTCTTTGATGATACCATATTCACATACAACAGGAGTTCCCAGCGGCCCCGTTACCCGGATACGCCGAATCATCCCCCCGCATCCCAGTGCTAAAGCTTCCACGGTTCCTTCTCCTCCGTCTGCCAGGGGGCGTACAATGATCTCTGCATCCGGAAAAACCCTTTTCATTCCTTTTTTCGCCGCCTCCCCGGCCTCCATAGATGTCATACTGCCCTTAAATGAATCAATTGCAATTGTAATCTTCATATGTCCTCCCGACAGAACTTATACAATTTGTTCTGTACACTTGGTAAAATATATAGATATGCCCTGACCGCCGCCAATACACATACTGATCATCGCATCCTTTTTCTCTGTCCTCATAAGCTCATATAAAACTTTTACTGTCAGAACCGCTCCTGTCGCGCCGATCGGATGCCCTATGGAAATACCGCCCCCATAGATGTTGACCTTTTCCAGATCCAGCCCCAAGTCCCTGCTGACCGCATATGCCTGACTTGCAAATGCTTCATTGATCTCAAACATATCAATATCCTTCAGGTTTAGATTCAGCCTGGCCGCCAGCTTTTCACTGGAAAATTTCGGAGAGTACCCCATCAATTCCGCATCAAATCCTGCAACTGCATATCCTTCCAGCTTCAAAAGAGGTTTTACTCCCAATTCCAGAGCCTTTTCTTTCGACATCAGTACCACTGCCGCCGCGCCGTCATTCAGACTTGAGGAATTGCCTGCCGTCACCGTACCGCCTTTTACAAAGCATGGCTTTAGTTTTGCAAGTTTTTCTATCGTCTGTCCTTCCCTCGGTCCTTCATCCGTATCAAAAATTGTCACTTTTCCCTTTCTGTCCTTTAATTCAACCGGCAGAATCTCATCTTTAAACTTCCCTGCCTTGATTGCTGCACAAGCTTTTTGATGGCTCTGCAATGCGAAATGATCCTGCTCTTCTCTTGTTACATGATACTTTTCCGCAACATTTTCTGCCGTCACCCCATTATGATTTCCATCTAACGGCCATGTCAGAATATCAATCACGCCGTCCTCAAAGGTTTTATGTCCCATTCTGGCTCCCCAACGCGCATCCTTGACATAATAAGGAAGCTGGGAAATATTTTCCGCGCCGCCTGCAACAACAACGTCCGCAAATCCTGTCTGGATCTCCATCATTGCATCTGCAATAGACTGGAGGCTTGACCCACATTGTCTATTGACAGAATATGCCGTGGTCTCTTTCGGCAATCCCGCCTTTAAACTGATTGCCCTGGCTATAAACCCATTCTCTGCTATCTCGCCAACCTGCCCGATGATCACCTCATCTACATCTGATGGTTTGATCCCTGCACGTTTGACTGCCTCTTCTACTACCATTGCTCCCATATCAATTGCTGAAACCTCTTTCAGGCTTCCGCCATAGCTTCCAACCGGCAAACGTACGCCACTTACTACTACAACTTCTTTCATCTTCTTTTCCTTCTTTCTATCCCCAACCGTAACTGTTATACAATCATTCCGCCGCCCACATTAATCACTTCTGAGGTAATATATGCTGCTTCGTCGGATGCCAGGAACGCAACCAGATTTCCTACATCTGACGGCTTCCCTGCATACCCCATGGGAATTCTCTGCATCATGCTGTCCCATGCAGCCCCGTCTTTGACTTCTTTGAGCTTCAAAGTCATATCTGTTTCAATAAATCCCGGGCAGATCACATTGCAGGTAATCCCTTTTTTTGCATTTTCTCTTGCTGCGGTTTTTGTAAGGCCTACCACTCCTGCTTTCGCCGCCGCATAGTTTGCTTGTCCAATATTGCCCAGCCAGCTTCCAGAAGAAATGTTGATAATACGTCCATATTGTCTTTCGCGCATATGCCTGAGTGCTTCCTGTGTACCATAAAACGTTCCTGTCAGATCTACTTCAATGACTGTATACCAGTTCTCTACAGACATCTTATGCAACATTCCATCGCGGTTGATCCCCGCATTATTGACCATAATGTCCAATGTCCCGTATTGCTCGATTGCAAATGCCACCAATGCTTTTACTTCATCCTGTTCCGCCACGTTGACCGTAAAGCAGCATGCCGTTCCCCCCATAGCCTTGATTTCCGCCACCGCTTCCTCTGCCGGCGCCACATCCGCCAAAACAACCTTAGCACCTTCTTCCGCCAGCTTTTTCGCAATTCCTTTTCCAAGCCCTCTGCCTGCTCCTGTTACAATCGCCGTCTTATTTTCCAGTCTCTTCATGATCAATCCCTCGCTTGTTTATAAATATTTTTTGAGCCCAAACGGCCCGTCTTCTTTATAGATTGCCGGATTCATTCTTTTCAGGTCTTTACTGATCAGCGGCTCAAATTCCATCAGATCCAGTACCTGTGTCTTCAGGTCGATTCCCGGCGCTATTTCAACCAGTGTCAGCCCATCCGGCCGCAGTTCAAAGACCGCCCTCTCTGTGACATAATGCATTTTCTGCCCCTTTTGCCGGGCAATTTCACCATTATAAGAAATCTGCTGCAATTTTTTCACACATTTGATCAGTTTTCCCTCCTGATGGATATGTAACCGTTCATTTTCAAAAGAGCAATCCAGCCCTTTTCCTGTAAAGGTAGCGCAAAATACCACATGCTTCGCGTTAGTTGTAATATCAATAAAACCTCCGGCTCCCGTAGGACTCGGCCCAAGACGCGTTGCGTTCACATTTCCGCTGGCATCCAGTTCTCCCGCGCCCATAAAGGTAACATCAACCCCTGCGCCATTATAATAATCAAACTGATCATCGTGCCTCAGAAGCGCAAAATTATTTTTCGCGATCCCAAAATCGACTCCACCCATTGGAATACCGCCGTATATTCCGGATTCCACCGTAATGGTCACATCCTCCTGCACACCCTCCTCTGCCAAGATAGGCCCCACAACATCATTAGGGATTCCTGTCCCCACATTCAGCACATCATCTCTTGTAAGTTCCATCAATGCCCTGCGCCCGATCAGCTTACGCACATTTAACGGAAGGACATCTGACTGTTCCACCGGTACTTTTATATTCCCGCAATAAGCCGGGTCAAACGCAAAGCTGTGTGTCTGTCTGTGATCTTCCTCGGGATTGCCGCACATCACAACGGCATCAATAAAAATTCCCGGAACAGTGACCTTCTTGCAGTGGATGCTCCCCGCTGACACTTTATATTTTGCCTGTGCAATTACCTTGCCGCCAAATTTTTTACAGGCAAGCACTGCGGAAAGAACTTCCAGCTGCATAGCCTCCTCCTCTGTGGATAAGTTCCCGTTTTCATCCACACAGGTCCCCCGGATGATACAATAATCCAGCGGAATCGGCTTATATCTCATATATTCTTCACCGCCGATATTCACAACCTCCACGATATCTGCAGCATCCTTCGTGATATCATTCATTTTCCCGCCGTCCAGCCTTGGATCGATAAATGTGCCAAGCCCAACCTTCGTGATCTTGCCCGGTTCTCCTCCGGCCATACTCCGGTAAAGCTGAGCGAACTGCCCCTGCGGAATACAGTACGCAAGGATCTTATTTTCTGCGATCAATTTCATCATTCTTGGCTGCAGTCCCCAATGTCCTCCGATAATTCTTGACAGCATCCCTTCATGCGCAAAGTGCTGAATCCCCCGATCCCTGTCACTTTGTCCGCAGGAATGAACCAGAGTCAATTGATTTGGCCTTCCTGTTTCCAGAAAACGTTTTTCAATTGCTTTCAGGATCGTCTCACTGGCAGATACCAGTGTCATACCGATTGTCGCAACCGTGCTGCCGTCCTCAATCATTCCCGCTGCTTCCTGCGGACTCACAAATACTGGTTTTTTCATGTAAGTTCTCCTTGTGTAATAAGTTTATAAACATTTGCCGGATCTTTTTTTTATCCGTTTTCATATTCTCCGTGACCGGAATTTTATCTGCAAAAAGAATTCTCTCCGGAATTTTGTAGCCTGCCGTTTTTTCTTTGAGTATTCCTTTAATCTTTATCTCCGTCAGTGTACCCTTCCGGCTTAATTTTACCAACGCCACCGGGACTTCCCCGTACAGTTCATGTGGGATGCCTACTACCGCGGAATCCTCGATACCCTCTATTCCAAGCAGCAGGTTCTCAATATCAAAGCTGCAAATTTTTTCTCCGCCTCGGTTGATCATATCCTTTTTCCGATCTGATATATACAGGTAACCCTCCGAATTAAAATATCCAATATCCCCCGTATCCAGCCACCCGCCCTTCATGAAAGGAGCACTGCCCCTATAATACCCTTCCGTAATATTGGTTCCCCGAACCAGAATTTCCCCTTGCCTGCCTACCGGCACCTCTTTCCCCTCATCATTTACGATTTTATATTCCAACCCCGGGATTGGAATTCCCGAGGAACCGATATAGGGACTCACACTTGCGTCAGAAGGAAATATTGTCCCGGGAGATGTCGTTTCTGTAAGCCCGTAAACTGTGCGGAATTCCGACCGCGGAAGCCATCTGTGCAGCATTTTGATCTTCTCAGGCGGCATATTGCTGCTCCCGCATACAAGCATTCTCAGAGTTGGAAGTTCCGGATAATTTTCCCGTTCCATTAAAATAAGGGTAAATACCGTGGGCGATGCGTGGAAAAATGTAATCCCATATTTTCGGATATCCTCCAAAACTCTTTTATTGTCAAAAAATTTGTTCAGATATACTGTACCGCCTGCATACATCATCAGCCCGAAAATCGCAACTAGGCCCGTGATCAGATAGATTGGTACCGGAAGGATTGCCTTCTCCTTTTCCGTAACCCTGAGTATCCTCTGATAGGAAACAACCGCATGCATGATCTGATAATTTTTGATCGTCACCCCTTTGCTCTGTGACGTCGTACCTGACGTAAACATCAGAAGTGCCGCATCGTCTTCCTTCACTTTCTGCTCTGCTAAACGCACTTCCAGGGCTTCCGCATCTGCCAGAAATGGTTCCAATGCATATTTCTCTGCTTTTTCCGGAAGGATGCACATTTTTGTCTGATCCCTATACGCCTCAAAATACGCTTCAAAATGTGCGTCACAAATGATAAATCCGGCATCTGACTTTTGAAACAGAGAGCAGACCTCTTCTTTTTTATATTTGGTAGGCATGGGAACTGCCACTGCCCCGATCCGGTTCAGTGCTAAAAATACCGTACAAAATTCAATGCTGTTGTACAGCATCAATATCACATGGTCTCCCTTATGTACACCAAGCTCAAGAGCCAGCCATGCTGAGAAATCCCTGATCTTCCCTGCCAGATTTTGATAAGTATAGCTTCTTCCCGCATCATCCACAACAGCTGTTTTGCCTGGAAATCTTGCCGCCGTATCTTGAAATGCAATATAAATGCTGGCCGAGAGCTCTCGATATGTCAGTATTTCTTTGCGGGAAGGAAGCCTCTTTGTGGCCATATCCTTTGTCACATCCCCATCCCATAGTGCCTTTCCTTCGTACAAAAATCATCCACCTCATTCCTGACCGTTATCGGCTCAGTACCGTTACCGATACACACACAATCCCATGAAGGTCTGCGCTCCGTTTCGGACGGTGCTGAACAATTGCCCGCTATTTTCCCATAAAGCCTCCATCAACCGGAATCACCGCACCGGAGATATAGGCGGATGCATCGGATGCCAGAAATACTGCCAATCCCTGGAGATCCTCCATATTCCCCCAGCGCCCCATGGGAATCCGGCCGGTAATTTCCTCATACTGCTTTGGGTTCACTTCTTTCATATTTGCAGTCAGTTCCGTAGCCATGTACCCCGGTGCAATTGCATTTACATTAACTCCCTGACCCGCCCATTCATTCGACAATGCCTTTGTGATCTGCGCGACTCCGCCTTTGCTTGCACTGTACGCCGGAATCAATACACTGGCAAAAAATGCCGTCATGGAAGCAATATTGATAATTTTGCCATATTTTTGCGCCAGCATCGTTCTGCCCGCCAGCTGCGACATATAGAATACCGCGCTCATATTGATGGCAACAATCTTCTCCCAGCGGTCACGCGGGAAATCCACGGCTGGAGCCCGATACTGAATCCCGGCGCCATTGAGCAGAATATCCACTCTGCCGCCCAGTTTTTCCAGGCACTCCTGATATACATGTTCCAGTTCTTCTGTTTTGCACAAATCCCCTTTTACCGCATATACCGCCGCTCCATTTTTTGACATCTCTTTTGCGGAATCTCCAACAATATCCAGGACATCCAGCAAAACGACTTCCGCACCGGCATCATGCAATGCCTGTGCCATGCCGTTGCATAAACCCTTTGCACCGCCTGTAACGATTGCCTTTCTTCCTTCTAAACTAAATCGATCTATAAATTTATCCATGTAGAATCTCCTTTAATTCTTTACTGATCTGACCGGAATATTTTTTCATACACCGGACATATTTTTTAATCGTTTCTTCTGTTATCTGCTCCTTAGGCGCAGAAATACCGATACAGCAACTGACATTTCCTCCGGAATTAAATACCGGAACTGCTATACATCTTACTCCCATGGTACGCTCTTCATCGTCCAGGGCATAACCCTGCTCCCTGATTTTCTTTAATTCCTTCTGCAGAGCCGGATAGGTTGTTACCGTCTTACAGGTATAAGGCAGAAAGTCATAGTTTTCAAAAACCTCCTCAATAAATGACTGAGGCTTATAAGCCAGTACACATTTTCCTACGGAGGAACAATGCCATGCTTCTATCATTCCAATCCGTGCCGAAAGGTCATACTCCCTTTGACTCCGCACCTGATCTACAATATAGATATTACGGTTTCCCACTGCGGCCAGATGAACACTTTCTTTTGTATCGTCACAGATTTTATGCAAATAGGGCCGCGCAATTCCAGCAATATTAAAATTCTTTTTCACACCTTCACCGAGATATAAAAGGCGAAACCCAAGCCGGTATTTTTTTGTTACCGGATCAATACTGACCATATCATAATGCATCAGAGTTGCTATCAAACGTGAAACTGTACTTTTGTCCACTCCAAGGACGGCGGCCACTTCCACAATTGACGCACTACCTTTTTCCTGTATAATCGATAAAATCTCCATTCCTCTTGCCAGTGACTGTACCATATTGCACCACTCCTAATTCATTTGCCCCACGGCTCTGTAAAGAGATCATATTAAAATACTATTTCTTTTAAGAATCCTAATGATCTGTTAGAATTCACATAACCCTTCTGCTTGCTTATTTCTTTACAGATTCTAACAATTCCAGCACATGCTTTGCATTCTCACCGCCCTCTGACAACGCTTCCATAAATGCTTCACAGCATGCGATTGTTTTTAAAATTTCCGGATCCGATACTTTCAAAATATCTGTAAGCTCTCTGTGAGAGCGCTTTGACAGATCCGCTAATATCTTCCGGCTCTGCGCCTGGCTTTCGGCCCGCTCTCTGGGATATCCTGATCCGGCCGGATCTGCAAACAGTTTTTCAAATATATAGCGTAGGTTAATGCTTGCTGCCCAGCCATACCCTTTATTGAGCGGCAGAGAAATGCAGTTTCCTCCGTTGATCTGCGAAAAAAGCCATGCATCCAGCGGCTCCACGATCAGACCGCACACAACTCCCGGGAACTGCAGTACTCCATTCAGGAATCCCTGCCCGGTACCACATCCGCCAACCACGAAGTCGCAGCTTCCAGTGTTTAAAAGTATCGCCGCCATATAGCTGGTATGGATATACGTCAGCAATGGATTTTGCTTCGGATTTTTCATTCCAACATTCAGTATCTCCGCATCCGTTGTCTGATGCAGTGCATTGACTATATCTTCATTTTTTGCTGAGGCGCTTACTTCATTTATAACTGCTATTTTCATATTCTTCCTCCTCAAGGCAGCCCGCATAATCGGAGCTGCCTTTTTATACCGTAATAGTATCTTCTCAGTTGTACGTAATATCTTTAATACAATCCTGTTATCATCCCAACACCATACATGACGGCTGCAACGATAATACAGGAAACAACCGTCATTGGGATACCGGCTTTTGCAAAATCCTTAATTGAAAAATAACCTGCCGAATATGCGATTACATTTGTCGGGGTGGAAGTAATCAAAATAAATGCCAGCGAAGATGCCAATGCCGCCGGAAATGCCATGCCCAATGTTGGAATTCCAATATTAATAGAAAGTTCTATGATAATTGGAATTACAATACTGGCAGATACGGTGGCACTTGAAAGTGTAATATTCATCAACGAAATACTTAATACGACTACGAAAACCATCATGACAGGGCTTAATCCGCCTATATTTCCCAGCAGACCAAGCGCAATCCAGTTTGCAACTCCTGTTTGATAAAGCACCATACCGAGCGATACACCGGAAAGTACCAGAATAATACTGCTCCAGGACATTTCCTTCTCAATGGCTTTGTATTTCGTTTCAGTCACTCCTGGCAGGAAAAAGCACATGGTAGTTAAAATAACAGGCAGCGCAATTGGAATATCCACACCTAATAATTTAGAAAACTGTGAGGAAAATACCCATAACACAACAGTTACTATAAAAATGATCAATGTCATTATTTCATCCCTTGAAAGCTTCGGCTGATTTTTCAATTCACTTTTTATCGCTTCGTCTGTCCTTTTCAGCTGTTTCATTTCAGGCTTAAATATCAACAGAAGCAGCCCCCAGGCAACAGGAATAAGAAGTATGGAAATGGGAATCCCATATTTCATCCATTCCAAAAAAGAGACGTCAATTCCGGCCATGTCCTTCATAAAACCAATCGCTAATGGATTCGGTCCGTTTCCGGCAGGAGTTCCAAACCCACCGATCAGACTGCCCCATGCCACAGACATAAGAAGCGCTTTTCCAAAATTGCTTTCCAACGGCTTGATCCCCTCTTCATCCAAGAGAGATTTTGCCAGAGGCATAAGCATTGCCGCAACAGCCATGTTAGAAATCCACATTGACAATAATACGCCTACAACCAGGAAGCCCAACAAAACAAATTTTGTGTTATTCCCTGTGATAGAAAGACATACATTGACAAGTCTTTTTCCCAGCCCCGATTTATTGATAAACGCACTCAGGATAAATACACCGATAAAGAATACAACATTTATGTTTCCAAAACCCGTTTTCACTATATTAGAAAAAGAATCAACGCTGAACAGTGCCATTAGCGCCATTGCCAGCAAGCCGGTGAAATGGAACGGGATTGCTTCCGTTATCCAGAGCAGGAGTGCAAACACCAAAACAGCCAGTGCTTTTTGTCCCTCCGCTGTCAATTCCGCACCATTTATCAATGCAATTGACTCTGGAAAAGCCGTATTCATAATTATAATCATTACAGTGATGCTTATACCTATATAAATCCATCTTTTTACATTTACTGATAAACCTGATTTATCAGACGAATTGCTTATATTATTCATGAAAAATTTCTCCTTTTATACTCTCATTTTGACATTTCGGTCAAAACTTTTTCCGGAGTAGCAGGAAGAGACGTAATCCGTACTCCTACGGCATCATAAATTGCATTGATGATTGCCGGGGTTGTCGGCAGAGGAGCCGGTTCTCCAATTCCTTTTGCACCAAGAGGACTGAATGGGTCTCTTTCTTCCACCAGGCAGGAGTGGACAGCTGGAATATCTACGCTGGTCGGAAGAATATATTTTGCAAAATTCCGATTCACAGGCACACCTTCCGAAAGCACATAATTTTCCATGATAGCCTGTCCCATGCTTTGTACCGCACCGCCCTCAATCTGGCCCTCAACTCCTTGGGGATTGATAACTCTTCCGACGTCATGGGCAGCCCAGATTCCAAGAACATAAACCTCACCTGTAAAGGTGTCCACCGCGACCTCTGCAATCTGACTCCCAAATACATAGGTCTGCCAGGGATTCCCTTTTCCGTTTACCGGATCCAGTCCTTCATGGTGGGCAGTATATGTGCCCGATCCCAGCGGGACATAGCCCCTGACTTTTTTACAGATGTCTACCGCATCCTTAAGTGCAAGATCATAATGAGGATGCCCTTCCACAAAAATCCTTCTATTTCTCATACGGACTGAGGAGGAATCAATATTCCAGTAAGCCGCAATTTCCCGGATAAATTTTTCTTTTACATCTCTGCATGCGTTGCATACCGCATTTCCAATCATATAGGATTGTCTGCTTGCCCCCGCATGTGCAGCCTCAGGCACCCTTGCCGTATCATTGTCTCCGATTGTAATATCTTCCGGATACATTCCAAGTTCTTCCGAAGCAATCTGCGTCAGAACGGTCAGAATCCCTTCGCCAATCTCTGTTACACCGGTCAATATCATAGCCGTACCGCCATCGTCGATCTCGACAAATGCTCCGGCCTTATCAACCGTTGCGCAGCGCCCGATTCCATACCAGCCGGTTCCAACACCGCGCCCATACTGAAATCTTGACCTGCACAGCTCCAGCGCCGCCGGAGCCTTAAACTCACAGCCTGGTATATAAGGCTGCACGGTCTGGCTTCCTTTTACGTCCTTCCTTACCGCACCCCTTACATTGGACGGCCCCGGCTCCCATGCAGCAATCCGGGCACACTGTCTCAGGGTTTCACAATATCCAACTTTCCCCAGCACCTGCTGCGTGTGCGTAATCTCCCCGTCTTTGACTCCGTTTATCAGGCGAAGCTCAATCGGGTCGATCCCCAGACGTTCAGAGCAGATATCCATTGTAGATTCAATCGCAAAAGTTGGCTGTAATATCCCAAATGTGCGCATTGCCCCGGAAGGGGTATTATTTGTATAATATCCTGTGGAAACCGTTTTGACATTCTCTATTTGATAAGGTCCCGCCCCCAGGATTGCCGCCTTTGCTACTGTTCCTTTTGTAGAGAAGCAATATGCCCCTCCGTCCGATTTTATATCAACTTCTATTGCCTGTATTTTTCCGTCTTTCGTTAGACCTATTTTATGATGGATGAAAACAGGATGTCGTTTACAGCTCCCGATCATCGAATCTGTCCTCGAAAAAACCAGCTTCACAGGATGTTTTGTTTTCAGCGCGGCAATCGCCAGGATTCCCTGATATATCATATCTTCCTTGCCACCAAATCCGCCGCCTACGGGTGTCATGATCACCCGGATCTTATTAATAGGCATTCCCAGGATCTTTGCCAAAAGCATACGGTGATGTGTAATGTCCTGGTCGCAGGATTTTACAACCAGTACGCCATCCGGGTCACAGTATGCGATACCGGCTTCCGTTTCCAGATAAGCATGGTCAACAGCCTGGGTAGAATAGTCCTGTTCCACAATAACGTCGCTGTTATAAAATCCTCTTTCCACATCGCCTTTTGCAACGGTTGTAGAAGAAACCACGTTCTCCGGATATTCATCATGGATAATAGCCTTTTTTCCAATGGCCTCATCCACCGTTGAAACCGACGGCAGCTTCCGGTATGTAATTTCCACAAATCTTTCCGCAGCTTGCGCCTCTTCCAATGTTTCTGCCACAATACCTACGACCGGTTCTCCGAAAAAGCGCACTTTGCCTTTTGCCAGTACAGGCTGATCATGGTAATAAACGCCAAATCCATCTTCACCTGGTACATCTTCACTGGTAACCACTGTTTCCACACCCGGCATCTGCAAAACCTTTTCATAGTCAACCCTCAGGATCTCTGCATGGACTTCCTTACTTCTGACAAGGTGGATATAAAGCATCCTTGGCATCTCCATATCCGCCGCATATTCCAGAGCACCCGTCACTTTTCCTCTGGCGTCCACCCTCTCCACACGTGAGCCGAGGAGTTTACCATCAGCCGGCACAAGGGCGTCCAGGCAATCCTCGCTTTTTTCATGGTTCAGGATATCTCTGGCCAGCTCAATGGCCTCGATTATTTTTGCATAACCTGTACATCTGCAGATATTTCCGCCAAGGCGCCTTCTTATCTCAGCCTTGTCGGGATGCCGGTTTTCTTTTAATATAGATGTCGCCGCCATAATCATACCAGGAGTACAATAACCACATTGTACGGCTCCGACTTTCATAAAGCACCTCTGAATGATACTCAAGCCGCCCGCCCCAATCCCTTCTATGGTCAGAATTTCACAATGGTTGACTTTGATGACCGGTATCATGCAACTTTTTTTCAATACACCATTAATCAAAACGGAGCATGTCCCGCATTCCCCCGCATTGCACCCTTTTTTCGTTCCAATTAAATGTAGCTCTTCTCTCAGGAAATCCGCAAGCCTTATCGCCGGTGCAACATTCCTGCAAACCTTTTTACCGTTTACGGTTAGTTCAATCTTTATAAATTCTGAATTCATAATTTCTCACTCTTTTCAGTTTTTATGCCTGCGGCGTTTCCACTGCCGCAATGTCAATTTCCGCAAGCGACTCTAAAAGACCGGCCAGCAAAAAATTTCTGACTACTATTTTTCTATACTCTCTTCTGCTCCTGGACTGAACGATATCATTGGGAATGTATTCCGCTATTTTCAGAATCAATTCCCTGGAAATTCGTTCTCCCTTTAAACGGTTCTCGATTTCTTTCAACCTTGTTGGTGCTGGCCCGATTCCTCCAAACGCGATCCGGACGTCCTGAAAATATTGATTTGTTTTATCAGCCTTTACTAAAAAGGCGGAATTCACAGTCGAAATGCATAAAGAACGTCTAAGTCCTACTTTTTTGAATGCACATCCATATCCTTTGAATATCGGGCATACAACAGACCGGATGACTTCTCCCGCCAGCAAAGAAGTCTTACCGACTCCTTCAATAAAATCAGAAACTGGAATCTCCCTTCTGCAAATACGCCCATCTTCCTTTCTGACCGCATGTATGACCGCATCCATGGCCATCAGCGGCGGGATCATGTCTCCTGTGGGAGAGGCATTTGCCAAGTTTCCGCCGATCGTCGCAATTTCACGTATCTGCTGATCTGCAAAATAAATGGCAGCATGCCGCATAATGGGTACATTCTCAATGAGTTTCTGCTCTTCTAAAAACTGCTGGATTCTGGTATTTGCGCCCATTGCAACAGAACCATCATTCAGCCTGATGGCAGAGAATTCTGCAATGCCGCTGATATCAACGGCAGTGTCCGTATAGCTGCCGGGTCCTTTCTCTTTTGCATAAAGATCCGTTCCTCCGGAAATGATATCAAAGGTCTTCTCACTGCTTTCCATAAAACGGAAAAGCTCTTCCTCCGAGCCGGGCATATAATAGTTTTTGTATTGAAGCATATTATCACTCTCCTGGTAGCATTACAGTTGACACTGTCATCCCGGAATTTTCACAACCACTTTGATCGCATCGTCAATTCTTTCTTTTGAATATTTCAGAGCCGTAAGCAGATCCTCGAATCCAAAGGTGTGAGTATGAATCAGAGACGCGTCAAAACGCTTTTCGCTGATCAGGGACGCAGCTCTGTGGACAGCACTTCTGCCCTCGCCTCTTATACCAAAAAGTGAAATATTATTACGGACCAAAGCCGCAACATCCACTTCAACCGGCTTGGAGGGGAACGCCGCCAGACAAATCCGGCCTCCTCTTTTGACCATAGCCGCCGCCTCATTGACCGCATTCGGAGCACCTGAACACTCCATGACATAATGTACACCTTCCCCGTTGGTAATCTCCTTCACTGTTTCAACCACATTTTGATTGCGTACATTTACTGTATAGTCAGCACCAAGCTTCTTACCAAGCTCAAGCCTGTTGTCCCTTGTTCCAGTCAAAATCACAGGATTCGCGCCGATAGATTTCGCTACTGCTACAGCCATCAGGCCAATCGGCCCAGGACCTGTCACAACCACAGACTGGCCTGCCATCAAACCGCCCAGAGTATCCAGACCATACATTGCCGTCCCTGCGGTCACAATCAACGTTGCCTCTTCATCCGTCACATTATCTCCGATATGACACAGAGTATTCACGTTGTTGATTGCATATTCTGCAAAGCCGCCGTCTGTCGTAAACCCATTTGCCCTGTGTCCTTTATCATTACCTTCATAGTTTTTGCCATAGTTCAGACAAGAGGTATACATCCCCTCCCGACAGCGTTCACAGCTGGAACACCCGGCATGGATCTCTACTGCAACCCTGTCACCAAGCTTATACTCATCCACTCCCGGGCCAAGTTTTACAACCGTTCCCATATACTCATGACCCGGTGTAAATCCTTTATTAAAGGGTAATCCGCCCTGGATCAGGGCAGGCGGTCCATTTTCGATAATCTCCAGATCCGTCGCGCAGATTGCCACCGCGTCGATTCTGACAAGCACCTCTGATTTTCCAGGCTGCGGAACTGCTTTTTCTTCCAGCGTAAGTACTCCCGGGTCTCCCAGAACCCAAGCCTTCATTTTTTCCGGAATTTGATAATTCATAGAGTATATCCTCCCTTTTCTACTTTTTTATTCTCTAATATTTAAAATCCTATTTCGTGCTTCAGCTTTTGAACCCTCTCACACCAGTTCCCAACGTTCCAGTCTCCAAAGGAACCCAGTCCTGCAAGTTCGTCCCTACTAAAGCATACCGGTATATGTATTAAGGACAGGCCCTCATATCCATATGCCTGTTCCATTGCTCTTCCCAGTTCTTCAAGGCTCTCTCCGCCGTAGAACCCTTTCACTCCTTTTATGGCCTCTGCCAGCTGTACATAATCTACCGCAACCGTATCGTCCGTTCTGAACTCTACGTCATATTGAGCATTCTGAAGACTTGTAATCGCACCCATACGCCGGTTGTCAAACAACACGATCATTCCCCGCAGCCCATACTGCACCGCGTCGATCAAAATCTGAGGATTCATCATAAAGCTGCCGTCCCCGGTAAATGCCATCGGATAGTCTTTTCCTCCGGCCAACGCAAATGCCAGCATGGAGGATACGGCAAATCCCATATAAGAAGAGCCTGTATCCGTGATCGTCTGCCCCGGTTTTTCATCCGTTACAATCTGGAATCCATTTGCCTGGACATCCCCTGCGTCAAATATTTTAATACATCCATGCGCATCGGCAAAATCCACTGCCTTTTTGATCGCAGCCGGCTCGGTAAGGATTCGTTTTCCCCACTTTTCATCAGCCAGCACAGGATTTTCATATCTCCGCTGCTTATATGCTTCCCACTCACTCCGTTTTTCCATACATTCCTTCAGCCATAGAGGATCTGACGTTTTCGGCTCCATTTGCTTTAATAATCCGATCAGCTTTCGGAGCACCTCCTCAGCATCCCCCTGTATACGTATGGAACGGTTATACTGTCCAAGATCATCATACTCACAGTTGATGTTTATGATCTGTTTTGCTTTCTTAAATGCCGTTCCTGAGCTGTCCCACTGACATACACCCCTTGTCCCGACTGCAATCAACAGGTCACATTCGTCCATAGCAAAATTCCCACATATAGATCCTTTGGATCCGCCGACTCCCATATTCCGCTTTTTAGAATAGGGATATACTCCCGGCACCTGGGGTCCCTGCACATAAACCGCATCCGCAAGTTCCAGGAATTCCTCTAATACTTCAGCAGGAACATCTGCCGCGCCTCCCCCGGCTTTCACCGTAATCCTGAGGGAATTGCAGATTGCCTCTGCCGCAGCACAGAAGAGATTCTGATCAGTACTCATGACCTTCGACTCCGCTGATTTTTCAGGCAGTTCCAGCAGGTTACATTTTTTCATGATCCGCGGCTGGATATTCATTGGAAGAAGCATGTAAAACGGCGTGTGCTTCGACTTCCCATTGACGGCGGTGTCACCCCTTTTCAGAGCTGTGAATACGGCTTCCGGGGTATGCACCGAATACGCAGGACCGAATGTTGACAAAACCCGCAAAAATATTTCCTGCTCTCTTCGGGGAATCTGCTGCATATTCGGGCCTTCGCTGTGACTGGTTTCATCCCCCATCAAATAGTATATGCCAAGCCCATTGGCCAATGGGACTAAAGACCCGGCTGCTGCCTGCATAGCTCCCGGTCCGATTGATGTAAAGACTGCCGAAACCTGTCCATATTTCCATCTGAGCATTGACGCTGCATGTGAGGCCTCTACCTCATTCCGGACGTTTACCGTCCTTACAGCATTTTCTTCCTCATATATACGCAGCACCTCTCCAACATCCGTCATCCCATGTCCAAAGATTCCGATAAAGGTTTTAACTCCCTGATTGAGCAAACCCAAAACAACTGCCTCACTGAGACTGATATCCTGAAATTGTTCCAAGCTTCCTGCTTCTACAGCTTTTCGAATGGTGCCATGCTTTTTTATCTCTTTAGCACGTTTTCTTCTCTGTTCAATCGTTTCGCTCATGATAACTCCTCTATTCTTATTTATTCATCTATCTCAGATGTGCCTACACTTAAATCTTTACCTTCATTTTATCTCTCCCTCCCAATTGCATTTGGCCAAGGCAATATAACTTTTTCTTGAGATTGATTATAGCACAGCAAAAAAATGATGCAAAGTGCAACCCAAAGCATCGTTGCGCACTATGCAACCTTGTACAATTTTGTTAAATCCGGCAATTTTCCAAAACATTTTTAGGTAAATTCATCCAAATAAAAATTCTATCGTTACCTATATTCTAAGAGCCCTTCTTCTAGTTGTATTTGAATACAAAAAAGCATCCCTGATGATGCCATATTAACAGCACATCATCAAGAATGCAAAATCAGAAAAACTTTTAAAGCTTTTTACACTTTTTCTAATACTTATTCAGAATCTCCGTTGAATAGAGCACGGTTTTCTTCCGGTATTCCTCCGGCGACATCCCAAACTGCTTCTTAAATTTCTTCGTAAAATGGCTGGCGTCAAAGCAGCCCACCTCCTGGCTGATCTGTGCCAGGTTCAGCTTCCCTTCTTCGATCAGTTCCTTCCCATGCTTCATCTGCAGCTCTGTAATGATCTGTACAAAGGTCTTAGACGTATATTTTTTCAGCATCCGGCTTAAATGTGCCTCGCTGAAATGAAAAAAATCCGCTGTCTGTTTCAGGCTTACCTGGTTATAATTGACCGAAATATAGGCCAGGATCGCCACCACATGATTGTCTGTTTCCTGCTGCACCGATTCCGCGACCACCGCCTGGAGCTGATAGCGGCGAATCAGGTGGATCATTACCTGCTTCACATATAAGACGAGATACTCTCTGTAAGCATACTCCCGCTTCTGCTCCTCCTGGTAGATCAGGCCGAAGGTCTGCTTCATCCACGGATCCGCACCTGTCGGAAAGAGGATATAGGCGCTGGCTCCCTTTTCATACAGGATATTTTTGAAAAAGTCCGCCAGCAGGTACTTGTCCTTCAAAAGTGCCAGAAAGCCGGTGTCGATCAGCTGCTTGCTCAGCAGGACATTGAGCACGATCACGTCATCCTCCAGCGCTGTGATCACATGCCGGACATTGGGAGCCAGCAGGCAGAGATCTCCCGCCTTCATCTGGAACCCCTTCCATCCGGAATGAGTCCCCTTCATTTCCGATTTTGAGTCCGCTCCCGATTCAATATAATGCGTGCAGGTCCCGCTGTACACATAGATCATCTCGATATACACATGATTATGCACCACCGGATATCCGTACCGCTCATGCACCTCCACATCAATCGCGTCCCCGTTGGTCAGCGCCTCCACCTCCGGCACTGTCGTCCCAAGCCGTGCCATGGAGCCCAGCTCATACACAAATCCCACATCCGGGTACTCCGGATGCTCCCGGATCAATTGTTGATATTCCGCAAAGCTCATCGGGCAAGACAGAAATTCCCTGCCCTCGCCCTGATACAGCTTTTTCATCTTCTTTTCCCGTTCCGTCAGAGTTTCCAGTTTCCGGATCATAACCGATCACCTTTCAAAACACTTTATCCCGAATCAAATATATTTCCGTTATCCGATCAAAACCGTTTTTCCTTCAAAAGCAAACCCATAATGCCGGATGTTTTCTTTCGCAAATCCTCTTGCCGCCAGTTCTGTATCGTACTTTTTATCCTTAATCTGCTGCAGCGCATTTTGCACCGTTTCATTCAAGTCCTGTTCTTTTGCCGGATTGAAAACCTTAAACTCCATGACCACCGCCTGTCCCTGCTTATCCAAAGGCTCCATGACCACATCATACCGCCCAAGGCCGCTCTCCCTGTTGGAGGTGATCCGGTACTGCCCCGCCAGATCCACCATCAATCCCAATACGAATCCGTGATAAAAGCGTTCAGGTTCCGCATCCCCAGAAGGCTTCCTCCCCGTATCAAAGCTGCTGAACGTCTGCAGCGCGATCTGATTCATATACTGATTCATATAATCTACATCATCCGCCAGCAGCGCCTTGATAAAATCATTATAACGGACAGACGTATTCTTAAACCATTTTCGGATCATTTTCCGAAACTCCCTTTTTACCTCAAAATTAGTAAGCGATAACTGATACAGTTCTTCTTCATCCTCATTTTCAGCAATGCTATCCACTTTCAGGTAACCAGATGCCAGAAGCAGGCTCCAGATTGCCTCATTACTTTCGTCAAGCTGGTCAAAGACGATCTCTTCATCCAGCATAGCCGTAATCTCTTTTCCTGCCAGCAGATCTTCCATGGCAATCTTGATATCCGGAGCCCCCTCCCGGATCAGCCTTCCCACCAGCTTATTGGAACTGGTATTCATCCAATAGGTACTGAATTTTTTTCCATCCAGATATTTTGTGATAGACCATGGATTATAGATATCCCTCCTGTTCCCAAACCGGAAACCATCGTACCAGTACCGAACCTTTTCCAGAGACCCGGACATCCCGAACTGCTCCAATGCCCCGGCAACCTCCTCTTCCGTAAAACCAAATGCAGTCTCATATTTTTCTGAGGTCGTGGTTACCACTTCCAGATTGCTGATATCAGAAAATATCGATTCCTTACTGATCCTGGTAATTCCCGTCATAAGTCCCCGTTCCATATAGGGATTGGTCTTGAAGGTACAGTTAAAAAGACTGCGGATAAAGGATACCAGCTTTTCCCAATATCCATACACATAGGCCTCCTGCAAAGGCGTGTCATATTCATCCAGGAAAATCAGCACCTTTTTCCCATAATACCGATTCATACAGATTGCCAGACGGTGCAGTGACATGGATGCCACAGCGTCCGACATATCCGGCTTTATAAAATCAAAGTATCCCTTTTCCTGTTCATTCAGAGTATCTCCCTCGATCAGGAATCTATATTTTACATAAATATCTATGATAATCTGAATGATCCCTTCTCTTGCTGTTTCATAAGTATCCCCTTTGATTCCTGCAAAGCTCAGAAAGAGCACAGGCCAGGTGCCCTGGAGCTGACGGTATGCTTCCTCATTCCAGATGGACAGCCCTTCAAACAACTCCCCTCTGCCTGCGAACTGGTTGGAAAAAAATGCCTCCATCATGCTCAGATTCAATGTTTTTCCAAAACGGCGTGGACGCGTCAGCAGGGTGACAACATCGCCGTATTCCCACCATTCCTTTATAAAGCTGGTCTTATCAATATAGAAATAATGATGGCTTCTGATATAAGTAAAGTCCTGAGCTCCGATTGAAATAACAGGGGTCATGCCGCGCCTCCTTTTCTGCGAATCCAATAGCATCATGATTATATTGTACCACGATATGCATACCAGTACAACGAATAAAAACCACAGCCAGAACAAACCGACTGTACTGTTAAGAAAGTGAAAATCTGTATAAAACCAGGTGAAATATGATACAGATTATTTTCTCGTTTTCCTTTATAATCTATGATATAATCATTAGAGCGCTTAGATTTCTTGTGCAAAATGGCAACATTTTGCGGCGTG
>CATLCV010000071.1 GCA_949893755.1 uncultured Lachnospiraceae bacterium
GATCAGCAGTACGCCAAGCATTCCCAAAGTCATGATCATGATGACCGCATTATTTTTCAACATATCCGAAATGGATTTTAATGTCATGAAAGAAGGACTCCGCAGCGAGATCACGATACAAAGGACGATCAGTACGATCAGCAGGCTCGCTTCACGGGAATCGGTAATCTTCTTTAAGACTGATTTATTCTCTTTCATCTTCCCTGTTTCCCCCTTACTTTGATTTTTCCATGGCAAGCTCCAGGATGCCCTCCTGGGTTGCCTCGCCTCTGCTCAATTCCCCGGTTACCCTTCCGTTGCACATGACGATGATCCGGTCGCTCATGCCTAAGATCTCCGGCATTTCGGAGGAGATCAGGATGATGGCATATCCCTTCAGGGCCAGATCCCCCATGATCTGATAGATCTCAGCCTTGGCGCCTACATCCACACCCTTGGTCGGTTCGTCCATGATAACGACCTTCATCTCCTGTCCCAGTGCCTTGGCAACCACCACCTTCTGCTGGTTTCCTCCGGACAGGGAGGAGGCAGGGTCAAAGATCGTCACAGCCTTGGTATCTACGTCCTCCAGAAGCTGCTTGGAAATCTCTCGTTCCTTTTTCTCGTCGTTGAAACCATTCTTCGCGTATTTGCCCATGGTGGGGAGGACCACATTTCTTCCCAGCCCCCAGCTCATGATCAGTCCTTCCTTCTGCCGGTCCTCAGGGAGCAGGATGATGCCCTGCTTCATGGCGTCGGAGGGCTGCTTGATCTGGATCGGCTTCCCTTCCAGATACACCCTTCCTTCGTCCGGCTTGGTGATGCCGCATACACTCTCGACCACTTCTGTACGTCCGGCCCCGACCAGTCCGGTCAGCCCGATGATCTCGCCCGCATGGACACTGAAAGAGACATTCTTATAATACCCCATTCTGGAGAGCCCTTCGACCTTCAAAACCTCCGCGCCGATCTTGACCTCCGGCTTCGGGAACAGATCCTTGATCTCACGGCCGACCATGGCCTTGATCAGGTCCGCGTTGGTGATCCCGTCTACGTCATAGGTTCCGATATACTGGGAATCCCGGAATACGGTAACTCGGGATGCCAGGCGGTACATATCCTCAAAACGGTGGGAGATGAAGATGATGGATACGCCGTCGTCCCGCAGCTTATCCACGATCCGGTACAGCTCCTCCGATTCATTTTTCGTCAATGCGGCCGTAGGCTCATCCAGGATGATGATCCTCGCGTTGGTGGAAAGCGCCTTGGCGATCTCGACCATCTGCTGCTGCGCAACGCTGAGCGCCCCCATCTCATCCGTGGATTTGAAATCCGCGTTTAACTGGTTCAGAAGCGCGGCGGCCTCTTCGTTCATTTTTTTCCACTGGATCATGCCGTTCTTGATGATCTCATGACCCATGAAGATATTCTCCGCAACGCTCAGATCAGGATAGGATGTGGGATGCTGGTAAACGGCTGCGATCCCTGCCGCCTGCGCGTCCCTGGGTCCTTTGAAGTCCACCTTCTGCCCGTCTAAGAACATCTCGCCCTCTTCGGCCTTGTGGACACCGGTAATTACTTTTATAAATGTAGATTTTCCAGCGCCGTTCTCACCCATCAGAGCATGAACTTCGCCTTTTTTTAACTGGAACTGCACGTTGTTCAATGCCTTTACGCCGGGAAATATTTTCGTAATTCCTTTTAATTCCAAAACATAATCCGACACCTGCTTTACCCTCCTTCTTTCTGTATGAGTCTATTCTATCAGCAGGCGGATTGACATAAAACAGCAATTTTCTTCGATTAAGGGTAAATTTTTTTTGTGGCAATTTCCCGGAGGATTTGCTAAAATTAAAAAGGAATTCTGCACAAAGGGGACGGGAATAGAATGAAGCTGTTAATTGCGGATGATGAACTGTTGACAAGAGAGGGGCTGGCGTCCTCGATCGACTGGGAAAGCCTGGGGATCCATCAGATCTTTCAGGCGGATGACGGCCTGCGTGCCTTACATATCGCGAAACTGCAGGAGCCGGATATTATTTTATCCGATATCCGTATGCCGCGGATGAACGGGATCGAGCTGGTGGAAAAGCTGACGGAGCTGCTGCCCGACACCAGCATTATTTTTATGAGCGGCTATTCCGATAAGGAATACTTAAAAGCCGCGATCAAACTGAAAGCCATTGATTATGTAGAAAAGCCGCTGAACCCGGAGGAGGTTCAAAAAACGGTAGCAGAGGCCATCCGCCGCCGTCAGCAGGTGCTGCGGTCCAGGCAGAATGAGGATCTGCTGTCCATGGAAACGGAATCCAATCTTGCGCTTCTGCTGACAAAGCCTTACAAGGATCACTGCGAAGAGATCGAAGCCCTCTCGCAGGAGCTCTCCCTTCGTCTGTCGCCGGAGAGCGGTTTTGTGACGTATATCGTGAAGCTTCGGACCGAGGAACCGATCTCGGTGCTGATCAAGGGGATCCGGGAGAATCTGAAGGGCTTCCTGAAAAATTTCCATATGAATTCGGTTTATATCCGGATGCATGCGGTGCATCATGTGTTCCATGTGTTCGGGGAGGGCGGCGCGCCGTCCGCGGCCGTACTGTCTTCTATTGACATTTTTTTCAAAGAGCAGTTCAGACCCTTTGGACTGTTTGTCATGAGCCGGGGAGACACGGTGAACGGGATCGCAAGGGCATACCATTCCTATGCTTCGGCGGTGGTCGCCATCCAGAACAGCTTTTTCTTTTCCGCGGGCACATTGCTGACCTCTGAGGATACAGGAGGGGGATTTACATTTGCGGCGGAAGGTCCGGCGGGGCTGGAAAATGATACGGGAAGCTTTGCCGAGGCTCTGGAGGCAAAGGATCAGAACCGATGCCAGAGCTTCCTGGACGGTCTGCATCAGAAATACCATAAGAACTACGGAATGCTGCCGAATCAGATCAAGGATGCGTATTACCGGCTGTTCAATGTTTTAAATGACTGCCGGCAGAAGTGGAAGCTTTCCGCGGATTCCGCAGGGACGGATTCCAGCGAAAGCATCATCGAATATCTGGAAAATTGTTTTACCTACGAGGAACTGCATCATACTCTGGAGGAGCGTACCAGGCTGATGTTCCAGCGGCTGGAGCGTTCTGTTCCGGAGGATAACGTGATCTTTCTGATCAAAGAATACATCGCAAAGCATTACGGCAGCGATCTGCTCTCCATCAAGGAGATCAGTGATTATGTGCATCTGTCCGCTTCCTATGTCTGTACCTATTTTAAAAACCAGACCGGGCAGACGCTGAACCAGTATCTTACCGAATACCGTATGGAAAAGGCGATGCGCCTGCTGGAGGATGCCAGGAACCAGATCACGGATATTTCCGCCAAGGTGGGATACAGCAACGGAAATTATTTCAGCAAGAGCTTTAAAAAGTTTACAGGGCTGACGCCTTCGAAATACAGGGAAAAGATGCTGGGGTGATGGGGAATATCACAAATGGATACGGGCATCGGGAGGCCGGACAATGGGAATATTTTTTCATAAAATCACGCATTTTTACAGGAATCTGCGGCTTCAGACCAAGCTGACGATTACGCATCTTGTCATCGTTACGATACCGATGGTGGCGATACCGGTGCTGTTTTTTACACAGCTCTATGACATGATCGTTGCCGATACCGTGCGGAAGGAGCAGGAGGCGGCCATACAGACCGCGCCTTTGATCGAGGAGACGGTGGCGGATATCCTGGCTGCCCACGGACAGCTCACAGGGCATGAATTTTACAATAAGCTGGTCAATCCGGCCCGGACAGAAGATCTGGAGGCCTTTGTAGATTCGAAAGAAGCAGAAGCGTTCCGGAAGGAAGCAGAAGGGCTGGCAGAGGGGGGACTGATCAGGGATATCCGCCTTTATGTGGACATTCCTGACGATGGAGCGCTTTTTTCGGAAAGTGCCCTGAGCCCGCTGGCGGAGTCCATGGACCGGGTGCGCAGGACTTACTGGTACGGGATCTTTGCGGGAGAGCCTTCCACCAGCAGGCTGTTCTGTCCGTCCTTTTATCTGGGAACCTATGAGAAGGGAGCATACGGGGATATGGCCTATATTACCAGAGGACGGACGGTCTATGAGGGAAAGTGGGTCACGTTTTATCTTGCCGTCTATTTTTCACAGGAGCTCCTGGACGAGCTTTTGAAAAATAATATGAGCTCCAACAGCAGTGTAGCTTATATCATCAATAACCGGGACAGCATGGTTGCCACGACGGATATCGCGTTGTCGGGGACGTACCATTTCAGCTACGATGCGGTGCAGGAATCGGTCATGTCGTCCAACAATTTTATCTCCAAAAATATTCTGGGTGAGGATGTGTATGCCGGGTTTAACCGGATCCGCAATACGGACTGGTTTATGGTGGTGGCGGTCCCGTCGGAACCGCTGATCCAAAAAAGCCGGATCTTTATCGGGCTGTTCGGGCTGGTCTATCTGGGGTGCATCCTGTTGTCCTTTATGATCGCCACGCTTTTGTCCCGGTCCTTGACGAATCGTCTGTCGGCAGTGATCGACCAGATGTCGAAGTGCCGTCTGGGGCTTCCGGCGGCGCTGCCGGATTCGGATGCCCAGGACGAGATCGGGGAGCTGGTGGATTCTTATAACTATATGACCCATATCATCCATGACCTGGTGGAGGAGCAGGCAAAGGCGGCGGAGGACCTGCGGATCGCGGAGTTCAATTCCCTGCAGGCACAGATGAATCCGCATTTCCTGTATAATACGATGGATATGATCAACTGGCTGTCCCAGCAGGGGCGTTCCCAGGAGGTGACCATGGCCGTGCAGAAGCTGTCCCGGTTCTATAAGCTGACACTGAGCCGGAAGCAGTCCTTAAGCACCATCCAGGATGAGCTGGAGCATGTGTCGATTTATGTGGAGCTGCTGAACATGCGGTTTGCGGATAACATTGACTTTATCGTGGATATGCCGGACAGCCTGATGGAACGTCCGATCCCGAAGCTGACCTTCCAGCCGGTGGTGGAGAACTCTATCCTCCACGGCATCATGGAAAAGGAGGAGAAGGAGGGGACTATCGTGCTTACCGGATGGGAGGAGGAGAAAGGAATCGTGATCCTGATCTCGGACGACGGGGTGGGGATCCAGCCGGATATACTGGAGAATATTCTGGCCGAGAAAAAGATTGCGGAGGGAAGCTCCGGGACGAATATCGCGGTGTACAATACCCACCGGCGCCTGCAGCTTATGTATGGCGTGGAATATGGGCTGAGATACAGCAGTACGCCTGGGGCGGGGACGGAGGTGGAGATTCGGATACCGTGAGGGCAGGAGTGTAGGAGATGGAGGAATATTATAAGGTACTGCAGCGGGCTGATAATGCCGGGGATTCTACGGAATTTGTAGAGTTTATGCTTGGGATGATTCGCAATGCCTTAAAGGAGATCAGTGAGACACATAACAAAACCAAGGTATAATCTTGATAGAAGGATCATAAAAATGTAGAAGCAAATATTCGGGGAGAACGTTAGCGTTATGGATCGGAAAATGAAAACAATATGTCTCGAAGTGGGACTTGCCATTGCCCTTGTTGTAAGCTTAAGTCTTCTGGGGGTGAAGATGGGCTCGGAGCATCAGAAGAAAGAAGCAAAGCTGGAGCTGGCGGAAGCGGAGAATCAGGCGGCTTCGGAAAAGCAGGACGGCAGCGCGGCTGGTGCAGACGCAGCCGGAAAAACAGAAAACGGGGCAGAGGGATCCGACCCGGGAGCGGCTTCCGCGCCTGAGACGGAGGAAGTGATCGCGGATGGGCAGTATCCGATCATGGGGAACAGTCCGGTGACCGTAGAACAGATGGTTTCCTATTTTAACTCGGCTAATTTTCCTTATCCTGCCGAGCAGTTATCGAAGGGCGGCGCGGATTCCATCGAGACATTCTGCCAGATGTATTATGAGGAGGCGTCGGCGGAGGGAGTACGGCCGGAGGTGGCATTTATCCAGACCATGAAGGAGACCGGATGGCTGCAGTACGCGGGAGATACCTCCATTGAACAGTTTAATTTTGCGGGACTTGGAGCTACGGGAGGTGGAGCGGCAGGCAATTCCTATCCAGATGTGCGCACTGGGATCCGGGCACAGATCCAGCATTTGAAGGCATATGCTACGGCGGACGCGCTGGCGCAGGAGTGCGTGGACGACCGATATGAATATGTCATGAAGGGATGCGCCCCCTATGTGGAATGGCTGGGCCAGAAGGAAAATCCGGGCGGCCAGGGCTGGGCGACCGATGAGAATTACGGATATTTTATCGTAGAGATGATTCATAGTATGAATCAGATGAAGTGATAGATATTAGTTCTGTTTTGTAAATTTAAAAATATACCCACAGGATGAAAATTTTGTTGTCAGTAGCTGTTTTTCGCATCTTATGGGAGTAATCCTGCTTTCGCATTTGATATTCATTTCCCATATAAAAATATAGTGGCCTTCGATTTATCTTCGAAGGCCGTAGTCATAATTATTGATTATTTCTTGCTCTTATTTTTCTTCATGTAGAACCTACAGTTCTCTGGTCCAACGCATCCCGGAAGACCAGAAACAGAACATTCCACTCTATTTACTTTTCCATGCTTTGTATAGCGTATAAAGTTTCTACATGTATCTTCTTCCTTTAATAATTTTTTAGAACTTTTTAAGGCATAATGCTCACAGCTGAGTCTTTCTCCTGCATTGCACCGAGTTCTCTTATAGAGGCAAAGACTTTTTCCATAATAGTAACATTTTTTCCCGTTTATCACAAATGCAGAATTACGTTGTGATGTATTGTCTGATAAATTTTCCTTTTCTGCCTTATTGTAGATAATGGATTCTTTATCCATTACTCTTGAAACTTCTGCATTGTCACTTTTTTGAAACATATTATCTTTTGAGGATTCTATAATTATTGGCGTATGAAGATTAACCTCTTCTCTTTCAATTTCTATAATCTCAACAACTTTTAGTAATTCCTTCAATCTCTCTTTAAGGATTAAATCTCCCGTATTTTTACCAACAATTGTTAGAGAAAAATATTGTGGAAGTGATTTTTTGTTTGAATCGACAGCGTTTTTTTTGAAGAAATATAATTTGTCTTCTTCTCCGGGATAGATTGCGCCAACTCCTATTACATCTGAAAAAAACTTGTCTTTTGATGCTATCTGATTGCTATATTTAAGTACTAGTTCAGATATGTACCTTTTTTTGATATTGATCGCATTTGAGTATTTTGCATCTAATATATAATAGTAGTCTCTATTGTTACGAGAAATTTTTATAACAAAATCCGGCGTCCATTTATCATTCCATTTTCCTTTTGAAAAGTTAAACCCTGTAGAATATAGATTGATGCCATCGTTTATTTTGTCAACCCATATAAATGGTTCATATAACAGCCTTATCTCATAACCATTACCATTATAAATATATAGATTATTTATCTCTTCTATATCGTTTTCTTCATCATAAACAATTCTGTCTGACTCCTGTAAAATATAGCCACATTGATTAATTGCATTTTGAATTTTTATCAGGCAAAAATATTCGAAAATACGACTAAGAGTTTTTAATTTAAACAGATAATTTAGATGATTAAACGTATAATCCCCATTCTCAAACCATTTAATCATGCACTCATAGCATAATCGATAATGATATACCTGCTTGAATGTATTTGTAAGTTTTGGCGATCTATATACATCTAATGGAGTACATTCCAATATTCTCTCATACTTATAAAAAATTGTTTGGAGTACATCTCTTTTATTAGAAAATCGTTCTATTATTCCTTTATAATAGATATATATGCATCTTCCAGTGAGCTCATGTGTATTAGGTAATTGAGCTACAATTATATCGGGTATACTTTCTAATTCAATCATTTCCTTATTAAATCCGCAGATTTGATTGTCTAAATAATTTATAACACTTTCCAAAAATCCCAATACGACTCTATTTTCATACACATCATAAGAGTATTGAGGTATGTAGGTTTTTATCTTTAAAGGCATATAATTTTGCCGTTTTACAACTATGTTTGTATCTTTATCAGTCAAAACCAAGTTATCTGGATTACAAGCAATCCATCTTAAACTTTCCTGATTAACTGTTTTCATAGAACGTGCATCCACGATAGCCGCTATAGGCTCAACAATAGCCTTTTTATGATTATTAAAATATCCATAATTTTCTTCATATATATTTATAATTTCATCTACTATTTTCAAAGTATTCCATATTGACCTTATATCATTTTTTATAAGGCCAGATTTCTTTTTGTTTTTGCTAAAGCAAACATCTAAAAAGTTAGGCAGATTTTCCTCTATCTCTTCTAACATCTCTTCTACCTTTTTTGCTGTTTGCTTTGTTGTTGCAATTCTAAGATAATCTGTAAAGAATGCAGTTTCCGTTCCATATCCATCATCTGTATAAATACTTATACATGCTAGATCAAAACACCCTCCGAATATTAAATCCTTGTCTGTTTCATAATAATCTTTAATTGGATCATAATGCAGAGGGATGGAATAATCTCCCACGAATATTTCTATATTTTCATAGTATACACTATGACGTATAATTAGTTTATAATAATAATTTTCGAAGAATAATAATTCATTGTTAACGGTTTCAAGAGTGGGCTGACATTCTCGCATTAAGATCTCCGCAATAGTATTATCAGGTTTTACTATGCTTATCTTCATATGGGCTATCCTTTCTTTTACAGACTAAAGAAACCATAAAACTCATGTTCAGATCTTTCTAAAATTTTAGAAATTATATTAGCGCTCCTATTTAACTGATTTTCTTTACAAATGCTCATCAAACCGACCAAAAATTCACCATATTTCTTACCATTTCCGCTAATGCAAGGAAGAATTTTTTGGGATACAGCATAATCAAGTGCTACTTCTTTCGATGACATATATTCTTCCGCTACAAGATAGTAATGACATATCGCATGAAGACTTCTTGCACTGATAATATGCCTTCCCTCTTTCATTTTATCGACAATTCGATCAAGACGAGTTTTTGTGATTTGATTCATCTTTTTATCTTTAAAATTTTGCCAATCAAAAACATTATTTAAAGCTTTTAAAGAAATCACCTCTCCATTATTACTTACTTTAGAATCATCAGTTAAATTACCTATAATAGCATCTACAGACACTGAATTCATAGATATAACCCATGCTCTGTCAAGAAATCGAGGTGACAAATCTGTGGTTGTCTGATCATAATTAATCGTTGCAAGGAATTTTAACTCTGCACCAAATTCATATCGTTCTCCGTTAGAATATGATACCATCTGATGGCAAGGGTCATCACAGTAATAGTTAAAATTAGACCAATAAAACTCAATAGGACTTAAATTCGCCTCATCAAGTAATACAAAATATGGAGCTTGAACCATATCTTGCTCATTTTCTATACTTAATTGTTGCATACAATCTGAAAATCTGGGTTGAGTTTTTTCTATTTCTTTTGTTAATGGATTATAATATCCAATTAAATCTTTCGATGATGTCCATCCTCTCTCAACCAAAATTTCAGCGAATCTTGAATCATATAAGCCAAGTGCCTTTGCTAACAATTTACATAAGGAAGTCTTGCCTGTCCCAGGTTCACCTGCAAATACTGTTATATAATTTTGAGTCACGCTTATTAAATAATTATATGCTTCGTCCTTGCTAACTACTCTTCCAGCTTCGTTTAATTTTTCGCATAGAATGGATGCTATTTGTTCTGCATTTAAATCGTTATTTAAATTAGTGATACTATTCGGTTTATTATCGGTTATTTCATCTTCTTCTGGCATTTCAAGCTGCGCTACTAGCAACTTGATGATTTCAGTGTTTCTATTGTTGGCCGCCCATTCAACAATCATTGCATTTAAATCATTTGTAGCCTTCTTATAATTATCCTGAACAGATTCATATGCTTTTTTCCAAGTATCTCTATCGGATTCCATCTGGTCACGTTCCTTTTTAGCTTTTTCGATGGCTGACTCTGTTTCACTCAATTCCATTCTTTTAGAAGCTAGTAAATTATCCAGTTCCTGTTGCTTCTGAGCAATTGCTTGCTCTCCTAACTTTTCAAGCTCCTGTTTTTGGTCATTTAACTTCTGTTGTCCTTCTGATATTTCAGATATAATAGTCTCTTTTTTCAATTGTAATTCGTCAATTTCAGCATTGATAGCCTTAGTTTTTGTATCATACTGGGAATCTGCTCTTACAATATCATCTATCAATTCTACATGTGTTCTTAAATATTCTTCCTTATCGGCCTTTGCGTTAGGATTATTTATAAAATATTCTTCTACGAGACGTATTTTATAATCGCTCAATTCTACAGAAGTCTGTAGCAAATCACATATCCGTTGAATTCTTACATCCGAAAGTTGCTCACTTTCTGAAAAAGAATCCGCAATTTGCAAAAAATTCTCTCTGATTTCTGCTAAATTTTCAATATCAGATGATTTGGCTAAAAGATTTTTGAAAAAGTCCGCTAATTCTTCATTATCAAAATAATCAATTTGCTCAACTGGCTCTATTTCTTGTAGCTTTTCTAATTTATAAATAAATTGCATTTGATCAATTCTTCTTATGGAAAAATTGCCTTCCATAATAATTCTCTCTAAATCAAATGTCCTATATCTATTTATTATTCCGCTGTTTATAAATATCTTCAAAGTATAGTAAGTTTCATAGCCATAAGAATCTTCAATATCCGAAATCATAAATTCAAAGGGACCATAACAATCTTGGGCGTATCGTAAAAGTATCTGTTTATTTGGTTTATGTTTAATTCTTATTGTACGCTTTGTTTTATCATTTAAAAAATCTTCAATTGGATAATTTATATCTATAATCTCTATTATTTCATCTTTATCGAAATCATCAATTGCAGTTAATGTAATCTGATATCTGTTGCTATTATCATTAAACGTGTCAAATCCCGGATGAAAGTCTTTATTAAAATCAATTCTAAATTTCAACAACCTATTCTTAATATCGTCAGTATCCTCATCAGATATGTTTGTTAAGGAGACTGTTCCCCCATTAGGAAATTCCGTCCAACGAGTGTCTCTCATTTCTCTTAAACTACCATCTTCCATAATCTCATATTGTGGACAAATAAAGCTACGGTTTCCAAATGCCCCTAAGAAGTATCTATACATTGTTTTTCCTCCGTTTTGTTTTAACCATGTTCTAATCAATACTCTATCACTCAATGTAAATATTTTATCCTGTATCCATGTTCACATGTTCACCCTCCACCTTGATTTATTATTTGTTTGATATTTTACCAATTAATCATTCATTATTTGATACATAAAAGCGATTTTATCATACGAGAGAAAATTCCAATCTCTTAATCCATCTCTTCCTGAAAAATAACTATGTGCTAATAGACTCTTACACATAATTTTTCAAATAAATACAGTCACTTAAATGCTTTAGAATCTGATGCGTTCTCTGATACTTATATTCCGCCATCATTCCATACTACTCCTAAACCAAAAGGTAGTGTAGTAAGTACCTTGTTTAGCAGTAAACGCTTTTCGGGAATTTTGAAGATACCGCAGTATTTTTTCAAACCGATATGATACAGGCTTCATTATAATAAGGGATTTTCTCATCATGTGTGATAAAGAACATATTTTCAGCTTTCGCCTGCGCCAAAAGCAACTTATCAAAAGGATCTTTATGACGAGGCGCCTCTTTTGGATAATGTAATGTATCGATCATAAGAATGTGGTCAAGTTTTCCCTCAAGCAGTAAAAAATCAGCTTTTTGACATGCGTCCGCTAACTGCCTGCCCGTATATGGAAAATCATCAGGATGAGCTGCGTGCTTTACTACAATTTCCCAGATAGATGCAACGCTGTAATAAACAGTATTCTCAGGATTTTCCAAAAGAGTTCTTGCATGCGGCGGCAATTCTCTGCTGTTTGTTACAGTCCACACGATAATATGAGTATCAAGTAATAGGTTCATAGATGATTCTCCTCAAATATGTCAGCAATTTCATCATCCCATTTATCAAAATTTTTCGTATCTGTAATGATGCCAATTCCTGTGCCAAATCGCTTTGAAACATCTACGCTTTTTGTACTGGCGGCTTTTCTGTCTTCTTTTCCTGTAACAAATGCAGAAGTCATGTTATTGATCAGCTGATATATAAACGCAGCGCTTTCATCCGGCATATTCATGATGAGAGAACATGTTTTCTGTTGAATTGTCATTCATGTCACTTCCTTCCATAAGCGATTTATTCTTGGTTTTATTATGCAACGCTTTTGCAGAAAAAGCAATATAATTATATTCTTAAGATTCTCAAAACTCCTTGACAAATAGGCTTTTGCCCGCTATGATATTGTTTAGTTCATTTGGAGTTAACAATTTTGTAAAATTTCAAAGGTATTGAGAAAGAGGAGTACATAATTACTTCCCACAGAGAGGACGGCCCATCGGCTGGAAGGCGGTCCGGGTATCAGGATTATGGAACGTGGCTTTTGAACCGGATGCCTGAAGCGCAGGAGTGAATCGCTGCCTGCTTTGAATACCGCCATATGCGGAATATCTGTCTGTGACAGACTATCTGCCGGCGAATTGCTCAGGATTCTGCAGGTAAGGCATCCCGTGGCGGTTTACGTTACAGAACCATAAGTTATGTTATGGGGCGGCATAAAAAGCGGTGCGACCGTATTTTTTCTATGCCACATCATAAGTATAGGAATTAAGGTGGTACCGCGGAGAATAATTCGCCCTTTACATTGTAAAGGGCTTTTTTAATACCAAAAATGTGAAAAATCCGTGAAGTACCAAAATAGCTTTTCATTTGCAAAAGGAGGAGAAACATGGGTAAGGAACTGGCAAAGACGTATAATCCGAAGGAGATTGAGGAAAAACTGTATGAGAAGTGGTGTGAAAACAAGTATTTCCACGCAGAGGTGGACCGGGACAAAAAACCGTTTACCACGGTCATGCCGCCTCCGAATATCACGGGAAAGCTGCATATGGGACATGCGCTGGACAATACGCTGCAGGACATCCTGATCCGCTATAAGAGGATGGAGGGCTTCAATGCTCTGTGGGTGCCGGGAACCGACCATGCGGCCATCTCTACGGAAGTAAAAGTAACGAACCAGTTAAAATCCGAGGGCATCGACAAAAAGGAACTGGGACGGGAAGGCTTTCTGGAGCGCACCTGGCAGTGGAAAGAGGAATACGCGGGAACCAGCTGAAAAAGATGGGCATCTCCGGCGACTGGGACCGGGAGCGGTTCACCATGGACGAGGGCTGTTCCAGAGCTGTCGAGGAGGTATTCATTAAGCTATACGAAAAGGGATATATTTATAAAGGGTCCAGGATCATCAACTGGTGTCCGGTCTGCAAGACATCCTTGTCCGATGCCGAGGTGGAGCATGAGGAGCAGGGCGGACATTTCTGGCATATCAAGTACCCCATTGTGGGAACGGAGGATTTTCTGGAGATTGCCACGACCCGTCCGGAGACCATGCTGGGCGATACGGCTATCGCGGTACACCCGGAGGATGAGCGGTACAAGGATATCATCGGCAGGCATGTGATGCTTCCCCTGGTGAACCGGGAGATTCCCATTGTGGCAGATTATTATGTAGACAAGGAATTCGGAACCGGAGCGGTGAAGATCACGCCGGCTCATGACCCCAACGACTTTGAAGTGGGAAAGCGTCATAACCTGGAAGAGATCAACATCATGAATGACGATGCCACCATCAATGAGCAGGGCGGCAGATATGCAGGCATGGAGCGCTATGAGGCAAGGAAAGCCATTGTAAAGGATCTGGAAGAGCAGGGTTTCCTGGTGAAGATCGAGCCACACTCTCATAATGTAGGAACCCATGACCGATGCGGCACGACAGTAGAGCCGCTGATCAAGCAGCAGTGGTTCGTGAAGATGGAAGAACTGGCGAAGCCGGCCATCGAAGCGCTGCATACAGGAGCATTGAAGTTTGTGCCGGAGCGGTTCAACAAGATCTATCTGCACTGGCTGGAAAATATCAAGGACTGGTGTATTTCACGGCAGATCTGGTGGGGACATCGGATTCCGGCGTACTACTGCGACGAATGCGGGGAATTCGTGGTGGCAAAGGAGATGCCGGAGAAGTGCCCGCACTGCGGATGCACCCATTTTACGCAGGATGAGGATACACTGGATACCTGGTTCAGCTCAGCGCTGTGGCCGTTTTCTACCCTTGGCTGGCCCCAAAAGACGGAGGATCTGGATTACTTCTATCCCACGGATGTGCTGGTAACGGGCTACGACATCATTTTCTTCTGGGTGATCCGGATGGTATTCTCCGGATTGGAGCATACCGGAAAGTCCCCCTTCCATACTGTGCTGATCCACGGCCTGGTGCGGGATTCCCTGGGACGCAAGATGAGCAAGTCTCTGGGAAATGGAATCGATCCCCTGGAGATCATTGACCAGTACGGCGCGGATGCGCTGCGTCTCACTCTGGTGACCGGAAACGCGCCCGGCAACGATATGCGCTTTTCCAATGAAAGGGTGGAGGCAAGCCGGAACTTTGCGAATAAGGTGTGGAACGCATCCCGCTTTATTCTGATGAATATGAAAGAAAATATCGTGGACGAGCCCGAAGAGTGCCTGCTGAATCCGGCTGACAGATGGATCCTGGCAAAGGTCAACCGTCTGGCGAAGGACGTGACGGAGAACATGGACAAGTTTGAGCTGGGGATCGCGGTCCAGAAGGTGTATGACTTTATCTGGGACGAATTCTGCGACTGGTATGTGGAGTTGGCAAAATACCGGATCTATCATGCCGAAGAGGATCCTGAGTCTGCGAAATGTGTCCTGTGGATCTTAAAGACCGTATTGGGGCAGGCATTGAAGCTCCTGCATCCGTTCATGCCGTTTATTACGGAGGAGATCTACAGTGCGCTGGTGCCGGAGGAGGAATCCCTGATGATCTCTTCCTGGCCGGAATACCGGAAGGAATGGGAATACCCGACGGATGAGGACGTGATGAGCCATGTGAAGGAGATCACCCGGGGGATCCGGAACATGCGCGCGGAGATGAATGTGCCGAACAACCGCAGGACCAAGGTATTTATTGTCAGCGCAGACCAGAATCTGCTGAGCGGGATCGTGGCAATCCGGGAATCTGTAAAGCCGCTGATGCTGGCAAACGATATCCTCCTTCATTCTGAGAAGAAGGATATTGCGGAAGACGCGGTGTCCATTGTCGTTCCGGGGGCAGCGGTGTATCTGCCGCTGGAAGACCTGGTGGATTTCGAGCAGGAGAGAGAACGCCTTGCAAAAGAGGAAGAAAAGCTGACAAAAGAGATCGCGAGGGCGAAGGGCATGCTGTCCAATGAGAAGTTCCTGAGCAAGGCGCCGGAGAAGAAGGTGCAGGAGGAAAAGGAAAAGCTGGAGAAATATACCCAGATGCTTGCCCAGGTGCAGGAGCGTATGGCAGGTCTGAAGAAGATTTAAAAGGCGTGTGTCTCATCAGCAGTATAAGCGGGAAAGGCAGAACAGTAATACAGCAATACAGGATACTATAGGGTTTTATGTGAGATTTTAGGTCGGATGGCTGTGCAAACGGCCATCCGGCCTGAAAAGGGAGAGAAGTTAGGATGAAGAAGGTTCAGATCAGGAAGCCGGATTTCAGGGGCTTCTTTCATAAGATAAAAAATTTGAAGATAGAAGACCTTAAAGCACACTGGATCGCAAGACGCGAGCGCCGGGCGAGGATCCTGGAGGAACGCCGCAACAGTAAATTTTCAAGGCGGATGGCGCCGGTCTATCGTTTTATGAACCGGCTCTCCCTGGTATTCCATTATTTACTGGCATGTATCTTAAACTTTTTTATAGAAGCGATCTCCAGGCTCTCGCTGTTCCAGGCATGGGATTATATGACGGAGACGCCGAAGGTGTTTTTGTTCAACGCCTTTTTGATCTTCGCCACCTTTTCCATCGTATACCTGGTCAGGCGGCGGGTATTTGCAAGGATCCTGCTCAGTGTATTCTGGCTGTTTTTAGGCGCCTGCAACGGGTATCTGCTGACGAAGCGGGTGACGCCCTTCAATGCCCAGGATTTAAAGGTGCTCTCGGATGCCCTCTCGCTGACCGGCAATTACTTTTCCACATTTGAACTGGTCCTGCTGATCGTGGGGATCGGCGCGGTGATCCTGTGGGTCGTCTCCATGTGGAGGCGGGGCGGCCAGTTTACCGGAAAAATGCACCGGATTATTGCGCTGTTCGGCGTGGGCTTCTCGGTCATTGCCTATATGGTTCTGACAGATGTAGCCATTGACCACAGAGTGATCTCGAACTATTTTGGAAATATTGCCTTTGCATATGAAGACTATGGGTTCCCTTACTGCTTTACATCCAGTATTTTTAAGACCGGGATCTCCGAGCCGTCGGGGTACGGGGAGGAGACCATGGATGCCGTCAGCGGCGGCGGGAAGATCACGGAAAGCACCACCGGACGGAAGGAAGAAGAGCTGCCCAACATCATCTTTGTGCAGCTGGAATCCTATTTTGATCCCACGGAGGTGGAGTGGCTGCAGTTTTCCGAGGATCCGATCCCGAATCTGCGGAAGCTGTATGAAGAGTATTCCAGCGGATATTTTAAAGTGCCGTCCGTAGGCGCGGGTACGGCCAATACGGAATTTGAAGTGCTGACCGGTATGAGCATGCGTTTCTTCGGACCGGGGGAATATCCCTACAAGACCTATGCCAAGACGAAGCTTTTGGAAAGCGCGGCCACGGCCCTGACCAGTCTTGGCTACGGAGCCGAGGCGCTGCATAACAACGGAGGAAACTTTTACAGCAGGGCGCAGGTATTCAACCACATGGGATTTGACCATTATACCAGCAAGGAATTTATGAATATCCTGCAAACGACCCCGAAGGGCTGGGCTACGGATGACATCCTGATCCCGAATATCATGGATTCCATGGATACGACCAAAGGACAGGATTTTGTATTTGCCATCAGTGTACAGGGCCATGGAGACTATCCTGTAGAGAAAATGATCGAGAATCCCACCATCCAGGTCAGCGGCGTGGAGGACGAGGGCAGGAGAAATGCCTGGGAATATTATGTGAATGAAGTATACGAGATGGACGAATTTGCCGGAGACCTGGTGAAGGCCGTGGAGGAACGGGGAGAACCTTCCGTGATCGTTTTCTACGGAGACCATCTGCCCACCATGGACCTGCAGGCAAAGGATCTGAAAAGCCGGTATCTGTACAATACCAATTATGTGATCTGGGACAATATCGGTCTGAAAAAGAAGGACGGAAACTATGCGGCATACCAGATCATGGCCGAAGTGCTGGACCGTCTGGACATCCACTCGGGGACGGTGTTCAACTACCATCAGGAGCGCCGCCAGACGAAGAACTACCTGGCCGACCTGGAGCTGCTGCAGTATGATATCCTGTACGGAAAGCAGTATGTCTATCAGGAGAGCGGAAAGCCGATCACATCCGGCCATATGGCGATGGGGGTCAAGGATACCTCGATCACCTCGCTGGTGGAGCAGCTGGACGGCACATACAGCGTGTACGGAGAGAATTTTACCAAGCAGAGCAAGATCTATATCAATGGTGAGAAGCAGAGCAGTACGTTTTTGAATAATACAAGGATCGATCTGAAAGAATCAGTCCTGGGGGAAGAGGATGTTGTTATGGTGGCGCAGGTAGGCTCCAGCAATACCATTTTCCGGACCTCCAAGGAATACAAATACCGGGACGGACGCTTTGTGCCCCTTCCCCGCAATACCAGTACGGTGAAGGCAGGGCGGAACGCGTTTATCGGAAATGACGAGGGAGAGTAGATATTTTGACATATGATGAGGCAGTGGATTATATTTTAAAGATCCCGAAATTTACAAAGAAAAACCCGCTGGAGCATACAAAGGAATTTCTGCGCTTTTTGGGAAATCCGGAGCGGGAGTTGAAGGTCATCCATGTGGCGGGGACCAACGGAAAAGGCTCGGTCTGCGTGTATCTGGATGCCATGCTGAGGTCTGAGGGGAAATCCGCGGGCCTCTTCGTCTCCCCCCATCTGATCCGGATGAATGAGCGGATCCGGATCCGGGGAGAGCAGATCTCGGACGGGGAATTTGTGAGAGTATTTGAAAAGGTGATGGAGAAGGTCAGGGAAATGGAACACCAGGGTCTCTCCCATCCCACTTTTTTTGAACTGCTGTTCGGCATGGCAATGACCGCATTTGCGGAAGCGGGAGTGGAATTTGCGGTGCTGGAGACCGGGCTGGGCGGGCGGCTGGATGCCACCAACGCCATAGAGCATCCGGCGGTCACGGCCATTGCGTCGATCGGGATGGATCACCAGGAGATTCTGGGGGATACCCTGGAACAGATTGCGGCGGAGAAGGCGGGGATCTTGAAAAAAGGAGTGCCGGTGTTTTACTCCGAAGGGGAGGAAGCAGCCGGTCAGGTGATCGAAAGCCAGGCGGCCCGGCTTGGGATTTCCTGTAAGAAAATCGGGAAAAATGCGTTCGAAAATCTGAGAATCGAACATAAAAATATTGCATTTTCCTGTACAAATGCTTATTATGGAACTACGGCATGGAAACTCCGCAATACAGGACTGTATCAGGCAGAGAACGCGATGCTTGCCCTGGAAGTGATGAAAAGCCTGTTTGGAGAGGCGGGACGCCCGCGGCTATGGCGGGAAGCGCTTGCTCAGGTTACCTGGGAGGGGCGCATGGAGGAGATCCTGCCGGGGATCTATATTGACGGAGCACATAATCTCAATGCCGTGGTCCGGTTTGTTCAGAGTGTGAAGGCACGCGGCCCCCACAGGACGGCGGTTCTGTTTTCGGCGGTGCAGGAGAAGGACTATGAAGAGATGACGGCATATCTTTGCCGGAATCTGGAGGCGGACTATTACGTGGTGACCCGGATCGAAGACAGCCGGGCGGCGGATACGGAGAAGCTTCTGGTAGCATTTGCACGGTATACGGACCGGCCGGTGGCGGTGATCGAATCCCCCCGGGAGGCGCTGCATTATGTGAGGAAGCACCAGGACGGCCGGACGGTGTACTGTCTCGGCTCCCTTTATCTGGCCGGTATGCTCAAAGAACTGGCCCAGGAGGAAAGCTTATGTTAAATTACGAAGAAGAACTGAAAAAATTCAAACCAAGCCTGGAAGTAGAGGATATAGAAGATGCCGTATACCAGGAGGATCTTACGGACATGTCTGATCTGCTCAAACAGGTCATGGATCAGAAAAAATAAATTATCGGGGAAAGAATACGGTGAGGTTTGATGGACTATACGAAGAAAATCATCCGCCAGTCGAACTACTGGTATAATGACGGTCTGAAAAAGGCCCGGATACGGGATATGTCTGGCGCGATTGTCTCACTTCGGCGGAGCTTGCAATATAATAAAGGAAATATTACGGCGCGGAATCTCCTGGGGCTGGTCTACTACGGCCGGGGAGAGGTTGTGGAGGCGCTGGTCGAATGGATCATCAGCAAGAACCTGCGGCCGAAGAACAACCTGGCCAATTCCTATCTGCAGAATATCCAGCATTCGGCCAGAGGACTGGAGACGATCAACCAGTCCATAAAGAGGTTTAACCAGTGTCTCGTCTACTGCCAGCAGAATGGGGAGGACATGGCGATCATACAGCTGAAAAAGATCACCGTGTCGCATCCTTCCTTTTTGAAGGCGTATCAGCTCCTGGCGCTTCTGTATCTGCATACCAGGCAGTATGCTCAGGCACAGCAGGCGCTGGCCAAGGCGCGGAAGCTGGATACGACCAACGAGATCACGCTGCGCTATATGCAGGAGCTGACGCAGATCCGGGGGAAAAAAGCAAAGAAGCCGGAGAATAAGGAGACAAAAAAGAAGAAAAAAAGAAAGAAAGAAACGGTAGAATATAATCTGGGAAATGAGACCATCATTCAGCCGGCGCACCGGATGGTGAAGGAGCTGGCAGGAAGATTTACCCTGATGAACATTGTACTGGGCGCTGCCATCGGCGCGGCGATCGTATGGTTTCTGATCGTGCCTGCTGTAGACGAGAGTAAGTCCGACAAGCGGAACAAGGAGGTACTGGAATACAGTGAACGGATCAATTCTCTGGAAGCACAGCTCAGCGCAGTGACCAGGACCCTGGATTCCTACCGCGCGGACAGTGCGGATTCCGAGGAAGCGGTCCAGACGGCGGCTGCCACGGCGGAGAGCTACGAGAATCTGATGACGGCATCGGAACAGTACAATTCGGGAAGCTACTCGGAGGATTCCATTGCGGATGTTCTCCTGGCCGTGAACCGGAACGCGCTCGGGGAGAGCGGACAGGAACGGTATGACGACCTGACATCGAGCATCTATCCGGCAGCCTGCAGCATTCTTTATGAATCCGGTACCGCTTCTTACAATGTCGCCAACTATGATACGGCGATCGAGGTACTGTCCAAGGTTGTGAGAATGGATGAAAGCTATGATGACGGCGGGGCGCTTCTGACGCTGGGACTTGCCTGTCTGGACAACGGGGATCCCGAGACCGCTACGACTTATTTAAGCAGGGTCAATGAGCTCTTTCCGGATACGGACAATGCACAGGAGGCAAAGACCAGCCTGGAGGAGATCGCGGCGGCAGCGAACCAGGACACAGAAGAATAAAAACAGCGATTCAAGGCGCCCGGCACCTTGCCGTCAGGCAAAAAAAGGCAGCGGGGTCTGCCGTTATACGAAAGAAAAGGATGTGTAGAGGATACATGTCCTTTTTTAAATGTTGCGAGGAGGAGTATGAATCAATGAAGTATCAGGTAGAAGAGAATTGCCTTACGATCTTTCTTCCGAAGGAGGTGGACCATCACCAGGCGGAGGAGATCCGGAAGGATGCGGATGCGATGATCGAGCGCAACCACATCAAATATGTGATTTTTGACTTTGGGGAGACAGAATTTATGGACAGCTCAGGGATCGGGGCGGTCATGGGAAGATACCGTCTGGTCCATCTGATCGGCGGCGAGGTGTGGGGCGTCCACGCCAATGCCAGGATCAAGAAGATTCTGACGATGTCAGGAGTCACAAAAATTATGCAGATATATGAGGAGGATCAGAGATGAGAGACACAAATGAAATGGAAGTCATATTTGACAGCTGTTCTTCAAATGAAAGGTTTGCCCGGGTAGCCGTGGCGTCGTTTCTGACTCAGCTAAACCCCACGGTGGAGGAGGTGTCTGATGTGAAAACAGCCGTCTCCGAGGCGGTGACCAATTCCATCATCCATGGGTATGACCAGGAGATACATAAAATTACGGTCAAGTGCCGCATTGAACAGAACCGGTTTGCAGTGACCGTGAAGGACACGGGGAAAGGGATCGAGGACGTTGCCCAGGCGATGATGCCCATGTATACGACCCGGCCGGAGCTGGACCGGTCGGGGATGGGATTTTCATTTATGGAGGCATTTATGGATAAGGTGGAGGTGGAATCCGCACCGGGCGAGGGAACTACGGTCAGGATGGAGAAAACAATCGGAAAAGGAAGGAATCTATGGACCACACAATCGCTTTAATTCAAAAGGCTCACGAAGGAGACAAGGAGGCAAGAGAGCAGCTTGTGAAGGAGAATGTGGGGCTGGTCTGGAGCGTGGTGAAGCGTTTCTACGGCCGGGGCACGGACCCGGAGGACCTGTTTCAGATCGGCAGCATCGGGCTTCTCAAGGCGATTGACAAATTTGACCTGTCCTATGACGTGCGTTTTTCCACCTATGCGGTGCCCATGATATCCGGCGAGATCAAAAGGTTTCTGCGGGACGACGGCATGATCAAGGTAAGCCGTTCCCTGAAAGAACTGTCTTATAAGCTTTTCCAGGCCAGGGAGGATATGACTGCGAAGCTGGGCAGGGAGCCGACCCTGGAAGAGCTTTCCCGGGTCCTTCAGGTGGAAAAGGAAGAAATTGTCCAGGCGATGGAGGCCGGAGGGGAGGTGGAATCCATCTACAAGCCCATCCATCAGAAGGAGGGGAGCGAAATCCGGCTGATGGACAAGCTGGAGGAGAAGGAGCATCAGGAGGAGAAGATCCTGGACTGCATGCTGCTGCAGCAGCTTTTGGAAACGCTGGATAAGGAAGAGCGCCGCCTGATCTATCTCCGGTATTTTCAAAATCAGACCCAGTCGGCAGTGGGAAAGAAGCTGGGAATCTCACAGGTCCAGGTATCCCGGATGGAAAAAAAGATCATGGAGGCGCTGCGCCGGGAAGGAACCTGCTGAGGTATATTTTCGGAAATTTTTCAGATACTACTGCTTATAGGCGCAAAGGATTTGGCCTGCGGTCTATAGATCAAGAGAAAGGACAGGTGGCTGTAATGGAAGAAGGAAGAAGAAAAATACGGATATGCTTGATGAGCATTGTCCTGGCGGCAGTAGTGATCGGAATTTTTTACTATTACTATCATGACGCGGAGGCGGTTTCCAACGGTGCGGGGACGCTGATCAGAAGGCCGGGTGCAGAATATCATGTCTGCTAATCAGGAAACGGTCTATATCAAAGGAGAGCGGGATGTGGAGATCACGAAGACGGATGTCACGCTGGGGGACATCCTGACCCTGGAATGCAGCAACAAGGCTATGATCCCGAAGCTGAAGGTGCTCAAGATCCTGAAAATTCCGGATCAGGGGAAGCACAGGTATGTGATCTCCATATTGAAGATCATTGCCTGTATCCATGAAAAATATCCGGGTGTGGATATTCAGAACATGGGGGAGACAGACATTATTGTGACCTACGAGGATCAGAAAACCCCGGGCATGGCAGTGCATCTCATTAAGACGATATTTGTGGCGATGCTGACCTTTGCGGGATCTGCATTTGCGATCATGGCATTTAACAACGACGCGTCGGTTTCCGATCTGTTTTCCCAGATGTATGAATTTATCATGGGTTCCGGGTCGGATGGGTTTTCCATCATGGAGGTCAGCTATTCCGTGGGCATCACCATCGGGATCCTGGTATTTTTTAATCATTTCGGCAAGAAAAGATTTACCGTGGATCCTACGCCTTTGGAGGTGCAGATGCGGGTCTATGAAAATGACATTCAGACCACTCTGATCGAAAATGCGTCAAGAAAGGGGGCGGAGCTGGATGTGGGTACGGCAGATCCTTCTGGGAATCATCGGTCTTAGCTCGGGAGTCGTCATTGCAGGGGGACTGTTCGCCCTGATCGTGGAGCTGGGCGTGATCGCGGATTTTGCGGACCGGACCCATACGGCGGACAAGATCCTTCTCTATGAGGACTGCGCCGCTCTGGGAGGCGTGGCCGGAAACCTGATCTCGGTCTTCCGCCCCCAGATGGGATACCTTGGGTTTCTGCTTCCGGTATTCGGGCTGCTGGCCGGAATCTTTGTAGGGTGCTGGGCCATGGCCCTTGCGGAGGTACTGAATGTATTTCCCATCTTTATACGAAGGCTGAAGATCGTGCGCTACAGCGTGGCTTTTATCCTCAGCATGGCCCTTGGGCGCGGGCTGGGGGCGTTTATTTATTTGCTGAAACGCTGGTAGCCGCCGGCCGGGATGAATTTCAAAAAGGGCAGGTATCCGGTCG
>CATLCV010000072.1 GCA_949893755.1 uncultured Lachnospiraceae bacterium
GAGAGGAAAAAAATATAACGAAGCCGGTGAAAAACAGCTTATTGATTATCTGAATCTCTATCATTTGGACAAAGGCTATATGCTGACATTTAGTTTTAACAAAAAGAAGCAGACCGGGATAAAAGAGATCACGATTCAGGGAAAGCGGATCCTCGAAGCGTTTGTATAAAAACAATGGAACTGCCTGGAAAATTCTGTTTTCCACGTAGTTCCATTGTTTTTACCCAAGGGCATCCCTTTATGGCCAGTCGGCCGTTTCACAAGGTTATACCCAAGGGCATCCCCTTATGGCCAGTCGGCCGTTTCACAAGGTTATACCCAAGGCATCCCTTTATGGCCAGTCCTATTTCCCCGAATCCAGATACCGCCCCAGCACCGATATGAAGATATCCACATCGATCGGCTTCGCGATATGGGCAGTCATCCCGTTCTTCAATGCCGCCTCTTTATCTTCATCCATCGCATTGGCTGTCATGGCAATGATCGGCAGGTGGCGCACATCCGCCCTGGGCATGGCACGGATCGTCCGGGTCGCCTCATAGCCGTCCATGATCGGCATCTGCACATCCATCAGGATGGCATCATAGTATCCCTCTTCCACCTTCTTCATCATCTCCACCGCATCCGAGCCATCCGGTGCCGTATCCACGATGAAACCGGTCTCTTCCAGGATCTCCTCCGCAATCTCACGGTTGAGTTCGTTATCCTCCACGAGCAGAATACGCTTTCCGTCAAAATCAGCCTGCAGCCATGCGGCCTCTTCCTCATCCTTTTCAATCAGGCGGTTTGCCACGAGCAGTACGGTCTTAAGATCCGACATAAACAGCGGTTTTGCACAAAACGCGCTGATTCCCGCTTCCTTGGCATCCTCCTCGATGTCCGACCAGTCATAGGCGGTCAGTATGATGATCGGAGCCTCATTCCCCACTGCGCTCCGGATCTTCCTGGCGGTCTCGATCCCGCTGGTCTCCGGCATTTGCCAGTCAATGATATAGGTATGGTAGGAATCTCCGTCGTCAAACGCACTCTTTGCCCGATATGCCGCTTCTCTTCCTGATGTGGTCCACTCCGCGCGCATCCCGATCTGCTGGAGCATCCTGCATACGCTGGTGCAGGTGTCAAAGTCATCATCCACCACAAGCGCACGCTGGCCTACCAGCTCTTTGATCTTCTCCGCCTCTTTTTCCGTATTCTGCAGTCTCAGGCTGAGCTCCACCGTAAAGGTCGAACCCTTGTCCTTTTCGCTCTCGACAGTAATCTTGCCGCCCATCATATCTACGATATTTTTCGTGATCGCCATCCCCAGCCCGGTGCCCTGGATCCCGGTCTTGGTGGTACTGGACTCCCGTTCAAAGGGTTCAAATATATGATCCACAAATTCCGGCGACATCCCAATGCCGTTGTCCTGGATGATAAAGACATACTCGCCGTATCCGCGCCGGTATGTGCTTTTCTGTATGATCCGGAAGTTGACCGTCCCGCCGGCCGGGGTATACTTCACCGCATTGCTGATCAGATTTACAAACATCTGGTTCAGCTTCAGCGAATCCGCAAATACGTCCTCGTTGGCAATGTCGTAGGTATCAATAAACAGTTCCAGCTGCTTGGCCTTGACCTGGGGCTGGATGATATTGACCAGATTGTGCATCAGCTCGGAAATGTTGCACTCCTGCTCTTTGATCTGCACCTTGCCGCTCTCGATCCTGCTCATGTCCAGAATGTCATTGATCAGGCTGAGCAGATGATTGCTGGATGAAAGCACCTTCTGCAGACAGTCCTTCACCTGATCCTTATTGTCAATATGGCTCACGGCAATGGTCGTAAACCCGATGATCGCATTCATCGGTGTACGGATGTCATGAGACATATTGGAAAGGAAGGTGGTCTTCGCATTGTTGGCATGCTGCGCCTCCAGCAAAGCATCCTGAAGAGCCTGCGTCTGTTCCATCTGCTTTTTCACCTGGCCCGTGATCTCCTTGGCCACAACCATGACCATGATATCTCCCGTATCATCATCCCATGTCATGATAAAGGACTGGCGCACGCATATTTTTTCTCCCTCCAGGCTTTCGCTCCAGTATTCTACATTGATCTCCGTATCGCCTTCTTCAAAGCATTTCTTTAAATACTCCGAATTGATCGTAGCGCAGTAATCCTCCATGGACTCCTCGGCCACAAATTGCTTCCACTTTTCAAACCATTCCGAGGCCCTGCAGGGCGCTTCCATTCCTACCCGCTCAAGCAGGGAAACAAGCCTGTCATCCTTCGTACAGACGATATCCCGTTCGATCATATCACGGGTCAGGTTGAAATCAAAGGTATAGATCGCTTTTGACGTGATCGCGATCCGGTACTGCCTTTCCTTACGGTTTGCAAGAGAGATCCGGGCCTGGATCCTCAGCTCACGTTCCTTTACCTCCGTAATATTCTGCCGGATAAACAGGGCTTTTCTGGCCCTGCCGTTCTTCCGCTCCAGACAGATCACATTCATGTGCTCCCATTCCGCATTGCCGTTTCTCTGCACATGATACTCCAGGCGTACATCTGTCTCATGTTCCCCCAGCATGTCCGCAAGCGCCTTAACATTGAACAATTCCGCGAACTTCTCCCGGTCCTCCTCCTCGATCAGAAAGGTGGTTAAATACTCGCACAGATCCTCCACTCTGCCGTTGGGACCGATATCATCCCTTTCAGGCAGCGTTCCGGACAGATAATGATAGGTCCCTTTCTCAAAATCAATCATGACAAAACGGGCAAACAGCGTATTCACGCCTCCGATGACATAGCCCATCTCCCGGTTTTCTTTTTCCAGACGCTTCTTTTCCTTTCTGGTCCGGGCCAGCAGCGTAATGATATAAATAATAAACAATACGATCAGGATCAGCTCCAGGATACTACCCGTGCGGTTCGCATTGTTGAGCATGGTCTGGGTCACGCTTTTCGGGAACATCTGCACAAGGACGTATTCGTTTCCCGGCAGGTTGATCACACAGATATTGTCCGTCTTGCCGCCGTCAGGGCAGATATAAGCCCCTTCTCCGCCGAACTCGAATACATCTTCAATATGCCCCAGTGTCTCATTGGATACGATGTGTAATTCTTCCAGCAGCTCAAATATATTTTCCGAATCATCCTCGCCGTCCGAGCTTGCGATCTTAGCTCCGTCCTGCATACAGAGGTACACATCCGCCTTTTCGCCGAAATAGCTGGCGGAAAGCAGGTCGTACAGGTAGGAATTTGCCGAATAGATTCCTTCCAGTACGCCGATGATCTCTCCCTGAAACTGCAGCGGAGCGTAAAAGGTCACCACCGTCTCATCAAACAGGCCGGAATTCATCTCCACAGACATGCCGGTCTGCCCGCCCATGCCCAGAAGATAATACTCCTTGCTTGATGTATCTAAAACCCTTCCGTCCGAAGTCACACTGGTACCATTGGCATCTGTATAGATAAAGGAATCAAACAGAGAATTCCCTGTCATCCCCTTTAACGCTTCCACACTGACTGTTGGTTCGGTCAGACCTTCCCCAAGAAAATACGCATACGTACTGATCCGGTTGATCGCATTCTCAAATTCCTTCGAGATGGAGCGCGCCGTCTGCTGCGCCGAATCCTCCGCATAGTTCAGATTCTGCTTCTCAATACGCTTGCTGTTCTGCACCGTATACCACCAGAAGAGTATGATTATAGCTGCTAAAAGGAGCAGCACATAAATAAATCCCTGAAACGATCTCTTTTTTTGATTCATCAAGAAGTCCTCCGTAAATAAGCCAACAGTACCTGTATATTTTATCATAAGTTTTTTATACTTTCAATAAAATTGAAGAGGATACAGGTGAAAAAATGGCCGGCGCAGTTCTGTCTGCACCAGCCATTTTTTCATCTTGCTCCTGTACTTCATCTAAAATTCAAACACCGCTACTCCGTAGGGCGGCAGCGGATATGCGAAGGAGTACTTCTGTCCGTCACATTCCTTTTTCACCGCCTTGTAGATCAGCGGCCGCGCCTCACCTTTTCCGCCGTATCTTTCGTCATCGCTGTTGAGAATCAGCTTGTACTGCTTGCCTCTGGGCACGCCGACCCTGTAGTCCTCCCGCTCCATCGGAGTGAAGTTGCACACAAACAGGAGATTCTTTTTCTTATCCTTGGAATATCTTACAAAGCTGAAAATACTCCGGAAGATATCGTCCTTGTTGATCCATGCAAAGCCTTCTTCCTCCGTATCCATCTCATACAATGCCTTGTTCTTCCGATACAGGTGCAGAAGCTCCTGCACCCAGTTCTGGATCTGCTGATGGGGCTGCTCTGCCAGAAGATACCAGTCAAGCTCCCGCTCCTCGCTCCACTCCCTGAGCTGCGCAAAATCCTGTCCCATGAAGAGCAGCTTCTTGCCGGGATGTCCCATCATAAACGCATAGGCAACCTTCAGGTTCGCGAACTTGTCAAATCCAAGCCCGGGCATCTTGTTCAGCATGGAGCACTTCAGATGCACCACCTCGTCATGGGAAAGTACAAGGATATAGTTCTCGCTGTACGCATATTCCATGGAAAATGTCATCATATAGTGCGCATTCTTCCGAAACAGCGGATCCAGCTTCATATACTCTGTAAAATCATGCATCCAGCCCATATTCCACTTGATGCTGAATCCCAGTCCGTCGTCCTCCGGCGCGCCGGTCACCTTCGGCCATGCCGTAGATTCCTCCGCGATCATCACTGCCCCGTGGTTGCGTCCCAGCACCACGGAATTCAGATGCTTGAAGAACTCGATGGCCTCCAGATTTTCATTGCCGCCGTATTTATTCGCAACCCACTGGCCGTCCTGCTTGCCGTAATCCAGATACAGCATGGAAGCTACCGCGTCCACACGCAGGCCGTCCACATGGTAATGTTCGATCCAGAACAGCGCATTCGCGATCAGGAAGTTCTCCACCTCGCTCTTGCCCAGGTCAAAGATTTTGGTTCCCCAGTCCGGATGCTCCCCGCGTCTGGGATCCGCATACTCAAATGTAGGGGTTCCGTCAAAGTCCGCCAGGCCGTGCGCGTCTCTCGGGAAATGGGCCGGCACCCAGTCCAGGATGACGCCGATCTTGTTCTTGTGCAGATAATTCACAAGGAACGCAAAGTCCTCCGGACTGCCGTATCTTGACGTAGGCGCATAATATCCTGTCACCTGGTAGCCCCAGGAGCCGTCAAAGGGATGCTCCGCGATGCCCATCAGCTCCACATGGGTATATCCCATCTTCTTGACATAGTCCGTAACGGATACCGCAAAATCACGGTACGTATAAAATCCTTCGTCCTCCCGGCAGGGATGCCGCATCCAGGATCCCATATGTACCTCATAGACCGACATCGGGTTCTTCGTATTGTCCCACTTTTTACGCGCTTCCATCCATGCCTCATCGGTCCAGTTAAAATGCGCGATGTCCGCCACCCGGGAAGCATTCCCCGGACGCAGCTCCGAATAATTGGCAAAGGGATCCGCCTTGAAGAGCTTTTCCCCCTTCATAGTCTCTATACAGAACTTATACATGTCCCCTACCTTGGCGCCGGGGACAAACAGGGTATAGATTCCGGCCGGCTCCTGCCGCTCCATCTCGTCGGCATCTACCTCCCACTGGTTGAACTCGCCGACCACAGACACCTTTTCCGCATGAGGCGCCCACACCGCGAAGTACACACCCTCCACGCCGTCCAGCGTCACCTTATGGGCTCCCATCTTTTTATAGATCTCATAATGGGTGCCGTGTCCGAACAGGTACTGGTCCAGTTCCCCAATCTCATGAGGCAGCGCAGCCTTTTTCGGTTTTGCGGCTTTTGCTGTCTTGCTGTCTGCTTTTGTTTTACTGGTATCATTCTTTTTCATAAGCCCACCTCGTCATTGCTTGTTTTAATTCCGTGCATTACATGTGGATAGGCCTATCGGTATCTCAATCGTTCACATCTCCCAGGCAAGCATGTGATACACGGAAATTTCATTAATCCCTATTATACTTTATATCTGTCAAAATGAAAAGAGAAATATACCAGAAAATACAATTCCTTTCACCCTGCAAAAATTCGACCGCCGCTCAAAAAAACGATGCCGTTTATACGATACCGAACTCTCTGAAAACCGCCCACACATAGGGCGCGCCAAATACGCCAAGGCTTTTTGGACCGGTAACCTCCCCCGGTCTGGCATGTATCTTGTCCCACGCTTTTTCGACCGTGGCCCGGGTGATGGACTTGGACCTTCTGTCTATGAACAGTTCCCCGCCGATCACCTGGTATCGGAATTCCAGGCCCTTTACCGTGTGAAATGTCTTTCCCTGATGTCTGATCAATTCCTCCCAAAGCTCTTCTCTCAGCATGCGCCACCCTGCCTCACTTTCTTGTTGCTTGCAGCTCATGGCCGGACCGGCCGCGAACCGCCGCTTATTTATCCTGTTTGCCTCTCCAGATCCACAGGGCGATCACGATTCCCGTTATGTACAGGATATTCACCAGTACCGTAGGATTGTCCTTCAGTAAGGCCACGACCCCCACGATCGCCGACATGGAAATGGCTATCTGCAGTGTCGTAAATATCCTCTTTTCTTTGATCTCTTTTGCTTTTTGGAGCATCTCCGAATTCTTCTGCTCCATCCTGAGATATTCCATCAGATCTTCCTCGGGTATCCTGGACAGGATCCAGTCCTCCCTTGTAAAATCCTCCATATCCTTCCGCAGGCGGAAAAAATCATTGATCCGCTTCTTCGTCCGGTTCTGTCCGGATGCTTCCCCCGTCTCGCCGGGCGATACCGCCTCAATGACCGGCTCTGCAGCCGGCGGGTCGTAAAATACAGGTCCCCTGGCCGCCTCTGCCGCAGGCTTTTGCGCCTCTTCCTGAATCTGACGGTCCGCAGCCCGTTCCGGCTCTGCTTCCGCTGTCCTGGCCTCCCCCTGACGCAGCGGATTCTCTGCCGCCAGCTTGACGGATTCCATGGCGATCACCGTCCCCATCTGTTCCGCCGTCTTCACCGGCTCCGATGGTGTCTGCGTCCCTTCCTGCACACGAATTACTTCCTCTGCCACAATCTGTCCCTCCTATTAATTATACATGTAACGGCTCAGAACGTCAGACCGCAGTTTTCATACTGCCGCCGTTCTGGTTCGTTACTCACACATGTTATGATTCTCCTCGTTTATCATAACAAGTTTCGACAAAAAGTGCAAGGATTCCGGACAGTTCATTTCTTAAGGTTTTCTAATGGTGCTGCCGCCGCCCAGGGGGTGTGAACGGTCATTTCTGATTTTAAAATGAAACCAGCCTTGTGAGCAGCGGATTGCTCTCGTAGATCATCTCCAGAAGCACGCTGCTGTCGATCATATCGAAGCAGACCTTCCCGATCGGCAGGGAATAGCACACCGCGATCACCAGGAACAGCACCCATACGCACAGGAGGGCGCACAGCGCGCCGATCACCGCGCCGCCCAGATAATTGAATACGCCTAATCCAGGCATCTCCCCCAGGATATCCACGGCGGCCATCAATGCCTTCAAGATCACAAACGCCAGAATGAAGGTCACCAGAAAAGATACGACGTTGAGCATCATCCTGGATATATACGCGGCAATGTACTGCGGAAATGAAGTTACATCCAGTTCTTCATAAATGGCGGTATTATTATTTTCCAGCAGAAGCTCCTTTAAAAATTCCGGCATTGCAGATTCTTCAATCTCTTTGATCTGCTGGTCCTTGGGAATATTCCCCAATATGCTGGCAAAATCACTTGTTGTAATCCCCATACGCTTCCAGTCCAGACTGGTAAGCTTTTCGATATCCTCCAGCGGGATGCCCTGAAGCGGAGTTCCGCTCAGGTCCTTGTCCTTTAACGTCTCCGCCGAGATCTCGGGGAGGAACGCCTGAACGATCTTTTCCTGGATCAGTTCATCCAGGGGCGTGTATTTGGCCAGCGCGCTCCCCACATGCGGGGATAAAAACGCAAATAACGCAGCAATGAGCACCGTGGATAAAAGGGAAATCCCGATCTTGAAAAAACCGCGGACTGCCCCTGCCACGATGCCCACAAAAAATATAACACCTACTATGATCAATAACCAGTTCTCCATCACTTTTCTCCTATCCGGCCAAATAAATGACCCGTAATTCATCCGTACTCATCATCATGTACCGATTGATCCCTTCCATGGGGACCATCATCAGAATGTCGTCCTTAAGATCACCGTCAAACCGCGGCATTCCCATGCTTGTATAGATGCTGCATCTGGAGCCTTCGTATAGTATGATTTCATTTCCTTCCATATATACATTGCTGAACTCCCCGGAAATTGCCCGGTTCATGATCTGCTTTCCCGATTTGCTGTACAGCCGCAGCTCATAACCGGATTTTTCCTCGTTCAGCAGAACGAAGCCAATGTACCGGCTGGTATGAAATGTGCTTCGGATCTCGCGGAACAGTTCGACCTCAGTCGTCTTCTCCGGAATCCTGCTCCCCTTTGATATCGAAAACGAGTGATCCCCGACCGCAACGGATGTGACTGCATCCATGAAAAAAATCTCCGGTATCACGGAATCTTCGTATTCTTCCATACTGACCTGGTGGTTCTCCCGGTCCGTCCCTTCCTCCACAAAATTGTAGCCTGCGACCCGGGACTTCAATGTGCTGTTCTTCATGTCCAGGTATGAGACGAGCAGCACCTTTCCGTCAGGCGACATCTCCAGGGCAACGGGGTAACCCATGCTTCCGGTCACAACCTGATTCTCGACCAGGATATTCCCGGTGGAATCATAGGTCACGATCATCGGGGAATTTTCATTTTTCAGGATCGCGCTCACGATCCCCTGATTCGAAAGGGAAAACTTTTCAATCGGAAGATTGGTCTCGAACTCCCCTTTTAACCCCTTATCCGTAAAGATCTGTATGGAATTGCCCCCGGTATCCGCAACTGCAAAGGTCTGGTCGTTCACTTCCAGGGCCGGATTCTGAAACTGCCCCGGCTGGATCCAGAGCACTTCGTTCTGCCTGCTCAGAAACGTAACGCCGTTCCTGCCGTAACGGATGATCCCGTTTCGGAAGGAAGCGTAGCGGTTGCTGTCCGAAGTCTCTCTTTTATAGGATGCGGTCTGAGATACCTTGTGGTACAGGTGGTTCGTAAGCAGCAGATATGTCCCCAGCAATACCATGACCGCAAGGAATACGGTCGTCAAAAGCTTTCCCGGCCTGATCCGCCGGTGTCTTCGCTTTTTTTTCTTTGGTTTCTCCGGATCCGGCGGCTCCATCAGCTTTAAGTTTGGATTTTTCTTTTGCGTCATCTTCGTTTGAATCCCTCTTATTGCATAATCAGTTCCTCAACTGCGGTTTTCAGTCACCGTGTTATAGTATAACATCTTTTTATGGTAATAGCAATTTCTGACCAATATAAATTAAATTTCCGTCGGTCAGCCCGTTCATCCTGGAGATCGCGTCCACATGAGAAATGTCTCCGTACAGCTTCTGGCTGATGATCGCCAGCGTATCCCCCTGTTCCACAACATAGATTCCGTCGCTTCCGTTATTTTCCCCGGTGCCGGATCCGTCGCTCCCTTCCGGGGTTCCCGCAGCAGAAGCGCTTCCGCCCGTCTCCGCAGCCGGGTCCTGAGGGGTTCCCCCTCCGGCATCTGTAGATGCGGTTCCTCCGGCCTGCGCGTTTTCACCAGGCTGGGGCTGTCCCGCAGCCGGGTCTGCGGTCTGGACCTGTCCATCTGCCGCTTCCTGGCTGCCGGCCTGTCCCGCTGTTCCATCCTGAGCTCCGGCTTGTCCGGCTGTCCCGCTCTGTGCTCCGGCCTGCCCCGCTTCCTGTGTCTGGCCTCCCGCATCCGTCTGGCCTTCCGTCTGCGCCGCATTCTCTCCGGAGGAAGGATCCCCTACGGAGGTTACCTTACCGTCCGTCTGCTGAACCTGTCCGTCGTCTGACTTCGATGCGCCGGACAGATTTTCCAGCGTGTTCTGGACCGATTTCATTTTATCAAAATTATTCATGGTCGCGACACCCATGATCACCACCAGAAGTACAAGGCAGGTGCTCAGCGCATACATCATGCGGTTGGACCGCTGCTTCATCATCAGCTCCTCCCGGGAACGCACGATGCTCCGGAAATCTTTGGCCGCCTGGTCTTCTACGGTTTCCGTAGGGCTTGCCCCGTTTTTCTTCCGGGTGGAGATCATGTAATTCTGCATGCATGGATTTTTTTCATAATATGTAAAATGCCCGCCGATCTCCATCAGATCATCCAGCTTATGCACAAAATAGGCTTCTTCCTTTTCCCCCGGATCCTTCATGATAAAGACCGTGTTCGTCTTGGGAAAGGATTTTTTATGAAGCTTGACCGCACTGTCCTCTGCCGTCAGAGGAACCCCTGCGTGAGCCACAAACCACCCCAGCATTTCCCCGTCCTCAAAATATTGCTTGCAGTCCTCATAGGCATGCTTCCAGGTGTCCTCGTCCAGTACATATTCCGTACCTGAAAGCTTCAGCTCATGCATCTGGATCGCTCCGTAGATGTACACATATTCCTCTTCCTCCGTACTCTGTATATCGCCCACCAGGAATGCCCCCACCGGAGATTCTCCTGCTTTATCGCATAGCTGTGAGAAAAATGTATCTACATAATCCTCCACGTAGATCTTCGGAGTATCACTTACGTTGCCGATCTGGCGTACATTTTTGGGTATCTGTCTTTCCATCACACTCACCTCTGCTATTTTTTCCTAAAGCATAGCATAAGAAAAAAGCTGAATTTATCATTCCATGTCAGGTGAATTCGACAAAACGAACAGGATATCCGCAGATAGCGTGCAGAAGGGCAGACCCATTCCCTAATGAAAAAGCTGCCGCATTGTCTGCCGGCAGCTTTTTCATTACTGTATTATTTGTATCTTGTATTATTTGTAACGATTCAGATTTTCTATTTGGCTTCGGTGTGAGGCAGATGCCTTACCGGGTCGATTCCAGCTCTCCGAGTGTAACGTCAACTGATTTTTCGGTATATTCCCCGTTATTCTCCGGAACCTGGATCGTCAGAGTCACCGTCTCCCCTACCGCATAATAGGTCAGTTCCTTCTGCAGCGCGTCCTTGCCGTCCACGCCGCTGCCGTTTACGGCCGTGATGATATTGCCCTTTGTGATTCCTGCCCGGTCCGCGGGGCCGCCTTCTACCGTCTCATATACATAGACGCCTGTCGGCATATGGTATCTCTGTGCGTTTTCCACATCAAAGCATGTGATCCCCAGATAACCCTGGCTGCCTTCCGCAACCTTATATTTCGTCTTCTGGTTCATCAGGCTGTCAATAATATCAGACACGTCGCTGATCGGGATCGCGTATCCCATGCCTTCCACCGTGCTTCCGGAAAGCTTCTCGGAGTTGATGCCGATCACTTCCCCTTTTATATTAAGCAGCGCGCCGCCGCTGTTTCCCTCATTGATGGCCGCGTCTGTCTGGATCATACCGATTCCCTGTCCGACCGTCTCGCCGGTAGACTGGTTTTTCGCAGCGGTCACACGGTCCAGGGCGCTGATCACGCCGGTTGTTACGGACTGTCCGTAGCCCAGCGCGTTCCCGATGGCGATGGCCGGTTCCCCTACCTTAAGCTGTGTGGAATCCCCCAATGTAGCGACCGCGATGTTCTTCATCGTTTCTGCCGGAATCTCATCCTTGCGCACTGCGATCACCGCCACATCATGCTCCGGATTGCTGCCCTTGACGTGAGCCTCCGCGCTGGATTCGTCAGAAAACGTAACCGTCAATGTCTCGCTGCTCTGGATCACGTGATTGTTGGTCACGATCAGAAGCTCCTCGTCTGTCTGGCTGATGATGATCCCTGTCCCCGCGCTCTGCATCTCATACTGCTGTATTCCGCCGAAAAAGTTCTGTACCTGCTGGACACTCAGGTTCGTGATCGATACGACCGACGGCATCACACTCTCTACAATAGAAGAAACGTCGGAGGTCACGACCGAGGTCGATTTGGAGAGGGAGTCCGTCACTGGGGTTGCTGTTTTTGCTTCACCCTTTGCTGAGGAAGTGTTCTCCAACCCCAGGATCTTGCTCCCCAAAATATTGGAGGTCAGGAAGGTGGCGCTTGATACAACGCCGAACAGTACTGCCAGGCAGATCACTGCAACCGCCTTGGGCATCTTTTTTCTGTCTCTCTTTTCTCTGCCCGCGTGTTCAGGCTGGCCGTAATTATGATAAGTATTCTGGGAATTTTCCGGATTGTAATAATTGTATTGATTATCCATACCTCATCCTTCTTTCTCTTGTATATTTATTTTTGTTGTTTCATTTTATACCGATATCATAGCCAGCCTTTGTGATAAAATTGTGTTCAATGTTTTAACAAAATTTGTTTTTTTCGGAACAGCAGCAGACGGGTCAGATGCCTGCTGCTCCCCTGCCGCAGCTCTCATCCACTGAAAAACAGGCCGGGCAGTTTTCCCGCCAAGCCTGTTTTTCATCCTTTTTTATAAATCTGTCTATAACATTTCAGATTTTATTTTTTCATAAATGCTGTCCGCATCCAGCCCGTATTTTTTCACAAGCTCCACAGCCGGTCCGGACTCTCCGAAGGTATCGTTGATCCCGATCTTTAATACCTTCGTAGGCGCCTGCGCAGACAGAACATCGCATACTGCGCTTCCCAGCCCTCCGATCACGGAATGCTCCTCTACGGTCACGACCTTGCCGGTTTCCTTCGCTGCCGCAACCACCAGCTCTTCATCCAGCGGCTTGATGGTGTGGATGTTGATCACCTTCGCCTCAATCCCGTCTGCAGCCAGCTTCTCCGCCGCTTCCAGGCAGTTTGCTACAGGAAGTCCGGTGGCGATGATGGTCAGGTCCTTGCCTTCCCGCAGGACTACGCCCTTGCCCAGTTCAAAATGATAATCCGGACGGTCGTTGATCACCGGCACAGCCAGTCTGCCGAAGCGCAGGTAAACCGGACCCTGATGCTCATATGCCGCCTTCACTGCTGCCTTTGCCTCCACGTCGTCGGACGGATTGATCACCACCATCCCCGGGATCGTCCGCATGAGCGCAATGTCCTCGTTGCACTGATGGCTGGCCCCGTCTTCCCCTACGGAGATTCCCGCATGGGTGGCGCCGATCTTCACGTTCAGCTTCGGATATCCTACGGAGTTGCGCACCTGCTCAAAGGCGCGTCCTGCCGCGAACATGGCAAAGGAACTTGCGAAGGGAACCTTTCCGGTGGTGGAAAGTCCTGCTGCCACGCCGATCATGTTGCACTCTGCGATCCCGCAGTCAATGTGGCGCTCCGGAAATGCCTTTTTAAATACGCCCGTCTTGGTTGCTGCCGCCAGGTCCGCGTCCAGAACCACAACGTCCTCATGTTCTTTTCCCAGCTCGGCCAAAGCATTGCCATAGCTTTCTCTTGTTGCGATCTTCTTTCCTTCTGACATTATGCTTCACCTGCCTTCCTCAAATCTTCCATTGCCACTGCGTACTGCTCGTCGTTGGGAGCCGCGCCGTGCCAGCCTACCTGATTTTCCATAAAGGAAACGCCCTTGCCCTTCACAGTTTTCGCAACGATCGCAGTGGGCATTCCCTTTGTCGCGCGCGCCTCTTTGAACGCAGCGTCGATCTGGTCAAAATCATTTCCGTCGATGTTGATCACATGGAAATTGAATGCCTCAAATTTCTTGTCGATGGGATATGGGGAATTGACTTCCGTGATCGGCCCGTCGATCTGCAGGTTGTTGTTGTCCACAATCACCACCAGGTTGTCCAGTTTCCGGAAGCCCGCCAGCATGGCTGCCTCCCAGACCTGTCCCTCCTGGATCTCACCGTCTCCCAGCAGGGTATAGACCCTGTAATCGTCCCCAGAAAGCTTTCCGCCGATGGCCATGCCGACTGCCGCAGAGATTCCCTGTCCCAGAGAGCCTGAGGACATGTCCACGCCGGGGATATGCTTCATATCCGGGTGTCCCTGGAGATAGGAACCGGTATGACGCAGTGTCTTTAAGTCCTCCACCGGAAAATATCCCCGGTTCGCCAGTGTGGAATATAAGCCCGGCGCCGTATGTCCCTTGGACAATACAAAACGGTCGCGGTCCGCTTTTTTCGGATCCTTCGGATCGATGTTCATTTCTTCAAAAAATAAATAGGTGTAGATATCCGCCGCGGATAAGGATCCGCCCGGATGTCCGGATTTTGCACTGTGTACTGCGGTCACGATCCCCTTGCGGATCTCGTTGGCAGTCTTCATTAATTCTTGCTTGTTCATCTGAAACTCTCCTTTACTCACCGAATACTGCCTTGTAGTCTGCCTGGAATTTTGCGATTCCCGCATCGGTCAGCGGATGATGTGTCATCTGCTCGATCACGCTGTAAGGAACGGTTGCGATGTCCGCGCCTGCAAGCGCGCAGTCGGTTACATGGATGGTGTTGCGCACGCTGGCTGCGATGATCTCTGTCTTGATCCCTGCAACATCAAACATCTGCGCGATCTCTGCGATCAGATCCGTACCGCGTACAGAGATGTCGTCCAGTCTTCCCAGGAACGGAGATACATAGGTCGCACCTGCGCGGGCCGCAAGCAATGCCTGATTTGCCGTGAAGATCAGTGTCACATTGGTCTTGATCCCTTCGGAGGTCAGCACCTTGCATGCTTTCAGTCCTTCTGCCGTCATCGGGATCTTAACTACCATATTGGGATGGATCTTGGCGATCTCTCTTCCTTCTTTGATCATTCCTTCCGCGTCTACAGTGGTGGCCTTAACCTCTCCGCTGATGGGTCCGTCAACGATGGAAGCGATCTCCGCAATGACCTCTTCGAATACCCGTCCTTCCTTTGCGATCAGGGATGGATTCGTCGTAACGCCGCAGATAACCCCCATGTCATTTGCCTTTTTGATATCCTCTACCTTGGCTGTGTCAATAAAAAGTTTCATGATCCGTTCCTCCTTGGAATTTGTGTTTTTTTGCTGTGGTTGATATGTTTCATTTCCTGATATAGATTATAAACAACAAAAGAAAAACGGTCAATAGCAACCGTTTTTATAAATAATTCCAGTTATTAATAATTTGAATTTATTAATTGATATTTTTTAATAGAACAGAAAATATTTTTGGAATATTTTATTTTTTCCCTTGGTTTATCGCATTTTGCGTCTGTTTATCAATAATAATCCGCCGTCTTTATTATTAATAATTTTTGCGAGTTGATTTATTTTATTCACGGTTCACTGTCTCGGATAGGACGTCGTCCCCCGGATCACAAGCCTCGGCTCATATTCCACGTGATAAATGCTGACCGGCTCCATATCCGAATATCTGCGGTCGTGGGTCTTGATCTTTTTCATGATGATATCGCAGGCATCCCGCCCCTTGTATATGACAAAATGCTCGATGGTCGTCAGGGATACCTTTTTCATCTTCGCGAACAGGGTATTGTCGCATCCCATCACAGACATGTCCCCCGGCACCTTATATTTCTCATCGTGCAGGGCGTCCAGGATCCCGAACGCGATCATATCATTGAGCCCTACGATGGCGGTCAGCTCCTGATGCTCCGAGAGCAGCTCCCGGGTCAGATCATATCCGATCCGGTATTCCGAATCAATGCCGGGAATATCCTTGTCAATGGATTCGTTTGCCGCCTTGATCACCACATGGTCTCCCAGGCCCGCTTCCTGAAATTCCTTCTGAAATCCTTCCACCCGCTTGGAGCGCTGCTTCTGACGTACCGTCAGGGGCGGAGCGATATAAGCCACGTCCCGGTGCCCCAGATCCAGCAGATGCCTTGCCATGATCCGTCCCAGCTTGGAATTGTCCAGCTCCACTGCGTCCACGTCCAGCTTTTCATTCTGGTTGTTGATCACCGCAAAGGGGATCTTCCGTGACAGCTCTTCCACCATTTCCATATAGCACCGGCTCGGGTTGCAGGTATAGACCACGCCCTGAGGGTTCAGGGACGGAAGCATCTTCAGATAGCGTTCCTCCAGTTCCAGGCTGCGCTGGGTATTGCACACGAACAGGCCGTATCCCTGCTCCGTAGCCCGGGACTCGATCCCCTGCAGGAGCATGACATAATACGGGTTGGTCAGCGTGGGGCAGAACACCACCAGCAGCTTTTCTCTTCTGCCCTCCTTGCGGGTCCTCCGTTTGGGCAGCTCATACCCCAGCTCCTGAGCGGCTTCCTCCACCTTTCGGATGACCTCTCTGGAAAAGGATACGTTATATTTTTTATTCAATACCATAGAAACCGTGGCCTGCGACACTCCGGCCCGCCTGGCCACATCGGAAGAGGTTGCCTTTTTCCTGCTCATAGCTCCGTCCGTCCTTCCAACGCCCGCAAAAGCGTCACCTCGTCGATATATTCCAGATCGCCGCCTACCGGAACACCGCTGGCGATCCTGCTCACCTTGATGCCCACAGGTTTGATCAGCTTGCTGATATACATCGCCGTCGTCTCCCCTTCCAGGCTGGAATTGGTTGCGATGATGACCTCATCCACGTCGCCCCGCAGCCGTTCCATCAGTTCTTTTAACCGGATGTCTCCCGGCCCGATGCCGAGCATGGGGGAGATGGCCCCGTGCAGGACATGATAGACCCCCTCGTATTTCCCGGTCTTTTCGTAAGCCGCCAGATCCCGGGGCGTCTCCACGACCATGATGGTCTTCTGGTCCCGGGAAGGGTTCTTGCAGATCGGGCAGACCTCCTGGTCTGTCAGGGTGCAGCACTGGGCGCAGTAGCAGACATTCTGCCGGGCGTCCACCATCGTCTTTGCCAGATTTTTCACCTGTTCCTCCGGCATGTTGATCACATGAAATGCCAGCCGCTGGGCGGATTTTGTCCCGATGCCCGGCAGGCTGGAAAATGCCTGGATCAGCTGGTTGATTTGCTTACTATAATATTCCATAAATCTTCATCTGCCTGTAAACAGCATCCTTCCTCTTAGAATCCTCTGCCTGAACGCAATTTGCTGTTCCTCAGAACATCCCCGGGATGCCCCCGCCCATGCCGCCTGTCAGCTTGGACATGGCCGCGCCGGATTCTTCCTCTACCTTGCGCAGCGCTTCATTGACCGCCGCCACGATCAGATCCTCCAGCATCTCGATATCGTCCGGATCTACAACTTCTTCGTCCAGCTTCACCTTCAGCACTTCCCGCTTTCCGGAAATGGTCACTTCCACCGCGCCGCCTCCGGCCGTTGCCGTAAATTCCTTGGACTCCATTTCCTTTGCCTGTTCTTCCATCTGACGCTGCATCTTCTGTGCCTGCTTCATCAGGTTCGCCATGTTGCCAGGCATGCCTCCGCCTGGAAATCCTCCTCTTTTCGCCATATCTAATTATCCTCCACTATGATATCCATATTGATTTTTTCTTTGAGCTTTTCCAGATCGATAAAGGTATCTTCGAAACGGCGTCCCTCTTCCATCTCCCGGACTTCCACCTCTACCTTCCTGCCGATCCGCTGTTCGATCTTCTCTTCCAGCTCTTTTTTATGCTCCTCTGTTCCGACGATGGACGCACCCAGACCGTCGGGAAGCACCACCATCAATCGGTTCTCCCCGCCCAGACTCAATCGCGCTTTTTTGAGATAGGTGCTGACCGGAGCCGATACTTCCTCCGCAATGGAACGGAAATTTTTCACCACTTCCTGCACATCCTCCGGAATCGCCAGAGGAACTTCCTGCTTCGCTGCACCCGTTCCGCTCCCTGAACCCGCCGGATAACTGCCCGGACCTCCCGGGAAGCCGCCTGGATAACTGCCCTCCGGATATCCGCCCGGACCTCCTGGGAAGCCGCCCTCCGGACTGCCTCCCGGATACATTCCCTCCGGATATCCGCCCGGGCCTCCGGGATACATCCCGGCCGGAACTGCTGCCTGTGCGGCAGCCAGCCCTTTCTCCAGCTTCTCCTCCAATGCGCGGATCCGGTCCAGCAGGCTGTCTGTCTTCACTTCCATGGCGGGCGTACACAGCTTGATCAGTGTTACCTCCAGAAGCACCCGCTTCTGCGTCGCGTACCTAAGCTGCTCCGTCAGCTCCGAGAAGATCCGGATATACCGCAGCAGCACATCCGCCTCGATCATCTCCGCCTCTTCCTTCAGCTGCGCCAGATTTTCCGTGGAAACATCCAGGACGTCCTCGGGCATGTCGGAGGTCTTGACCAGGAGAAGGTTTCTCAGATACCAGGTAAAATCCACGGAAAGCTGCAAGAGCTCCCGGCCCTGCATCACCAGCTCCTCCACCGTGTCCAGCACGGCCGGTACATTTCTGCGGATGATATTGCGCAGAAGCCTGCTGAACACGTCGGTATCCACCGCTCCCAGCACCTCCAGCACATTATCATAGGTCAGCTTCTGTCCCAGATAGAACGCGATGCACTGATCCAGAAGGCTCAAGGCGTCGCGCATGGAGCCGTCCGCCGCCTTGGCGATATAGCGGATGGCCTTGTCTTCCACCTCCACCTTCTCCGTCTCCATCAGCTCGTTGAGGCGGTCCGAGATCGTCTCGATGGAAATCCTTCTGAAATCGTAATGCTGGCACCGGGACATGATGGTCACCGGGATCTTGTGGACCTCCGTCGTCGCCAGGATAAAGATCACATACTCCGGAGGCTCCTCCAACGTTTTCAAAAGCGCGTTGAAGGCCCCCGAAGACAGCATATGCACCTCGTCGATGATGTAGACCTTGTACCGCCCTTCGGTAGGCCGGTAGGTCACCTCTTCCTTGATCTCCCGGATATTGTCCACGCCGTTGTTGGACGCCGCGTCGATCTCGATCACGTTCATGGATGTGCCCGCCGCAATGGACCGGCACATCGCACACTCTCCGCAGGGGCTTCCGTCCACTGGATGCTCGCAGTTCACCGCCCTGGCAAATATCTTCGCCGCCGTGGTCTTTCCCGTCCCGCGGGTCCCGCAGAACAGATACGCATGTCCGATACGGTTTGCCTTGATCTGGTTCTGTAATGTAGTAACAATATGCTCCTGCCCCTTTACATCTCCAAATTCGGAAGGCCGGAATTTCCTGTATAATGCCGTATATGACATGACTTACACCTCATCTGCTGCTCTAGTATATCTTATTTTTCTTTCTTTGATTTCTTGTTTTTCTCTTTTTTGTCCTTCTTGGCTTTCTTCTCTTTTTTCTCTTTCTTTGTGTCCGCTTCTGTGACCCGGACATCCTCTGCAGCCGCGGTTTCCTCAGCAGGCTCGTCCCCTTCTCTGTCTCCGAAGCTGATGCCCACCATCCTTGCTTCCTTGATCAGGCTGCACTTGGGATCTACGAACTTGAGCTTGCCTGCCACTTCCTCCAGCGGAACCATCACGGTCTCGCCGTTTTTCATGCCTACCATATAGCCGTACTGGCCGTTCAGGATCATATCCGCCGCCTTTGCGCCGACTCTGGAAGAGAATACCCGGTCATAGGGAACCGGAGAGCCGCCCCGCTGGGTATGGCCCGGAACCGTGATCCGCACTTCTTTTCCGGTAGCCTTCTCGATCTGCTCCGCCAGCTCATAGGCGATGGAAGGATATTTCCGGCTTGCCAGCTTGTCCTTGTATTCCTTCTTGGACAGCTTCGCGTCCTCCTTGGAGATCGCGCCTTCCGCCACTGCCAGTATGGTAAATGACTTCCCGGCCGCAGACCTTCCCTGGATCACGTCCGCGATCACGTCAATGTCATACGGGATCTCCGGGATCAGTACGATATCCGCCCCGCCTGCGATGCCGGCATGGAGAGTAACATGTCCCACCTTATGTCCCATGACTTCAATGATAAATACCCGGCTGTGGGAGGTCGCCGTGGTGTGGATCCTGTCAATGGTATCTGTCGCTACGTCCACCGCGCTCTGGAATCCGAAGGTCATCTCGGTCCCCCACAGATCGTTGTCAATGGTCTTGGGCAGCGTGATCACGTTCAGGCCTTCCTCCCGCAGCATATTGGCGGTCTTGTGGGTGCCGTTTCCGCCCAGGATCACCAGGCAGTCCAGGCTCAGCTTATGGTACGTATGCTTCATAGCTTCCACCTTGTCCAGTCCGTTCTCATCCGGCACGCGCATCAGCTTGAACGGCTGTCTGGAGGTTCCCAGGATCGTGCCTCCCCGTGTCAGGATCCCGGAGAAATCCCTGGAAGTGAGCATTTTAAAATCGGAATAGATCAACCCTTTGTAGCCATCCTGGAATCCGTAGATCTCTACATCGTCCCTTGCGGAAAAGATTCCCTTTACCACGCCCCGCATTGCCGCGTTCAATGCCTGGCAGTCTCCGCCGCTTGTCAACATACCAATCCGTAACATATCCTTTTTCTCCTCCTTGATCTATAATAATATCTGGCTGCTGTGAACAGAAATAAATCCGGCCCCACTTTATTGCAAGAGGCCGGATCCAATACTGTCTCCGGCATTTCCTGTATAGTATCATAACACAAACGGCAAAAAAATCAAAGAACCGAATCGTGAAAAGTTGCAGTTCGCACTGCGCCTTACAGGATGCTCATATTTTCCTTAAAGATCAATAATTTGTCTCCTGCCTTGATCTTATCGCTCTCCAATCCGTTCATTTCCTGGATGCTCTCCTCCGTGGTCATATATTTTTTTGCAAGGTCCCACAGATCGTCGCCGTTCTTGACAATGTAGCCCACGATCCCCGGCCGCTTCTCCATTTCCTCCATGGATAAAGGCTCTGGCTCCACACCGGTGATCACCTGCATAAACACCGGCTTGCGCATAAAGGTGTCAAACGCCAGCACGGCCTTCACTTCCACGGCCTCGCTGCCCGCCAGGTTCACTGAGAGCTGCTCCACATGGTAGGCCAGGTTATAGCGCGCGTCCTTCGTGATGCCCGGGCATTCCAGCAGCCAGCTGAAGGGCACCATACCCTGCCAGCTTCCGAAGGGCATCTCATCGTCCGCCCGCAGATACAGGAAGGAGAGATGCAGAATCCCTTCGATCTGGATCCCTTCGTCGATCTGTTCCATGTGTTCCATCTGCACCGTACCTTCACTGTGGCAGATCTGCAGCACATCATCTTTCAGCTCCGGCAGGGATAGCCGCTCTGATACCTTGCATTTGGAATGGTTCTGGATCAGGAGCTCTTCGTAGACCGCCTCCCGGGTGTCGAACCGGCAGTTCTGCTCCAGAGAATACAGGTCCTCCAAAAGCTCCAATTCCTCCTCCTGGTAAATGTTCATCCGCAGGACCAGTGTTCCCTCAATTCCCAGGATCCGCATCTCCCCGTCCTCATCCAGCCGGACATCCATCAGCGTATCGTCCAGTGAATTCTGCACATGATAGTACATTTCCTCGGTCACTCCGGTACATTCGATCCGCCCTTCGTAAGGAACGCTGGCCTCCAGCCAGTCGGTCTTCCCTTCATCGGAAAGGTACATGCAGAATACCAGCAGTTCCCCGCTCAGCCGCAGTTCATCCTGGCCCATGCGGATCTCCAGCTTCCGGCTGCTGATATTGCTGAGCAGGACCTGGCCCACACTCTCCTTGGTGCCTGGCAGGGTGATCTCCTCTTTGATACGGTATGTATCCTTTTTCGTGGTATGGAGCTCCAGCAGATTGACCCGGCGTTTTTTCTTATACACCTGGATCGGCGCCTCCACGTCGATGACCGTGGCCTCATCCTCCAGCTTCTCCCGGCCGATCTCCATTTCCACCATAGCGCGGATGCTCAGCTTCCTGGAATGTACCAGGGTGGAGGTAAATTCCACCCGGATATTCTGGATGAAATATTCCGTCATCTCCCCGCTGTCCATGTAGACCATCTCCTCAAAGGGAAGCTTCCCTTCCAGCGCCGCGGGCTGCGGCTCCGCTGAGTCCGTCATGTATAAGATCTGATAATAAAGCTTTCCTGAGATCCGCAGATAGTTCTCGGTGAGCCGGATCTCCTCCACCTTCGCCGACGCGGTCCCCTGGATGATCTGCTTCACATCGTCCTTTGTATCCGGAACATTTAAGTCCTCGTCCAGATAGAACTGGTCAAAGGTCCGTTTGCCCTCCTGCGTATAATGTACCTGTTTCTGAATCAATTCCATATTGCTGCCCCTCCGCCTTTCGTTATTGTCTTGTTTTCGATGGTTTTCGGATATCCGCCTTTTTGCACCTCCCGTCCTTTCAGATCAGCTGTCAAATACCACGGTCTTATCAATCGCGTCCAGCATCACGACCACATAGGGAAATGTCGTGACCTCCTTTGTCTCTTCTCCTTTTTCCGGCCCCAGCAGGTTGGTATGGAAGTAAATGGCGTTGGAGGTTTCGTAGAGTCCCTCCACCTCCACGCTGTAGCCCGTTTTCAGCTGCGCGCCGTACCCTTCCGCAATATAGAGCCTTCCCTGGTCGGTATAAGTCAGCCTGAACGGCAGATCCTGATGCTGCAGGATCTGCTCCTGAAATTCCTCCGGCACATCCTCCTTACTCATCACGGTAAATTCCAGATCCCGCAGCTTTTCTGTTTTCTGCGGCCTCGACACGCAGCCTGTGAGCATGAAAATCAATAAGAAGCCTGCCGCCAGGCAGCCCGGGACGATCCCCCGCTTATGCTTCATAATACAGCCCCCGCATCTATTCTCTCTATAGCATATTGGAAAAAGCTCCTGTTTATTCTTCATCTTATGAAAATTCGTTACAATTCCATTGTCTGCACCTGCAGTTTTTGTTATAATGTAGAAGTGAAAAAATCTGAATATGAAAGAGGTTATGCCTATGATCCGTTTTATCTGTCTTGCCGTATTTCTGATCTTATTCCTGATCCTTTCCATTCCTGTCTTTTTTCTCGAATGGCTGATCGGAAAGTTTGACCGCGAAAAGCGGGACTACAGCTCCCTGCGCATTGTCCAGTGGGGCTTTAAGGTTATCCTTGGGATCACCGGAGTTCAGGCCACGGTCATCGGGGAGGAGAATATTCCGGATGAGCCGGTTTTGTTCGTAGCCAACCACCGCAGCTTTTTTGACATCCTGCTGACCTATTCGCGGTGCAGAAGGCTGACCGGCTATGTAGCGAAGAAGGAGATGGAAAAGATCCCGCTGCTCTCTACATGGATGCGTTTTGTATACTGCCTGTTCCTGGACCGGGAAAATCCGCGGGAGGGCTTAAAGACGATCCTGCAGGCCATCGAGCAGATCCAGAACGGCATCTCCATCTGTATCTTCCCGGAAGGG
>CATLCV010000073.1 GCA_949893755.1 uncultured Lachnospiraceae bacterium
CCGCCCTTCCTGCTTTCCTGCCCACCGCAGCAGCTCCATCCGGCGCCGGATCGGCATCACGATCCCCAGCGGATACTGGTGGGAGGGCATCACAAACGCAATATCCGCGCCGGACTCCTCCAGCTTCTGCGCGTCCATCCCCTTTTCATCCATATCCACCGTACAGATCCGGAAGGACAGGTTTTCAAACAGACGGTAAGCCTGCCGGTAGGTAGGATTTTCGAAGGCCACCTTATGGTCCTGCCCGATCACCGTCGCAAGCAGCATCAAAAGATAGTCATTGCCGGCCCCGATGATGATCTGCTCCGGCCCGCAGTTGACTCCCCTGGCATGATGGAGATAACTGCAGATGGCGCTGCGCAGCCCGTATTCCCCCTGGGGGCTTCCCAGACGGAACAGCTCCGCCTGGTCGTCCAGCAGGCTTTCCTTGGAAAGCTTTCTCCAGGCATTGTAGGGAAAGCTGTTCAGATCCACGCCGTTGGGCGTAAAATCATAGGGACAGGAATTCTTTTTCTGCCCGTCAATCTCCGGATGCACGGGGCTGGGACGCTCCAGCTGATATAAGCCCTCCACATCCGCGGCAAAAAAGCCCCGGCAGGCTTCCGATTCCACATAGCCCTCGGATATGAGCTGCTCATAGGCAAGCTCCACCGTACTCCTGCTGACCTCCAGATACCGGCACAGGGCACGGGTGGAGGGCAGCTTATCCCCGCTTTTGATCCCTCCGGTCTGAATCTCATGCTTGATATAGCGGTAGATCTGCTCATACAGCGGAGTCTTCGACGTTCCGTCCAGACTGATCGCCAGATCATTCATCTTTTTCTACAACTCCTCATCTTACTTCGGCAGCTTAAACGAACTCTTCAGAGATACGATCCGGTTGAATACCAGCGCGTCCGGAGCGGAATCCTTTGCGTCAATGCAGAAATACCCGGTTCTTACAAACTGGAAGCTGTCATAAGCCTTTGCCTCCGAAAATCCCGGTTCTACGAAGCAGTTCTTCAAAACCTTGAGAGAATCCGGATTCAGGTTCAGAGATCCATCCTCCTTATTATAAACTCCCTTCTCCTCGTCCACCAGATTTTCATACAGGCGGACCTCCGCTTTCTTTGCGTAAGGAGCCGCCACCCAGTGGATGGTCCCCTTGACCTTTCTTCCGCTGAATCCGCTGCCGCTCCTGGTCTCCGGATCATAGGTGCAGTGAACCTCGGTCACATTTCCATTTTCATCCTTCACAAAGCTCTCGCATTTTACAAAATACGCGGACATGAGGCGCACTTCATTTCCCGGGAAGAGCCGGAAATACTTTTTCGGAGGCTCCTCCATAAAGTCCTCGCGCTCTATATACAGTTCCCGGCAGAAGGGAACCTTCCTGGTGCCCAGCGCTTCATTCTCCAGGTTGTTGGGAACCTCCAGATATTCCGTCTCGCCCTCCGGATAGTTGTCTATGATCAGTTTGATGGGATCCAGCACCGCCATCATACGGGCCTTCTTCATCTTTAAGTCTTCCCGGATGCAGTATTCCAGCATGGCATAATCCACAGAGCTCTGCGCCTTGGACACTCCGCACATGTCGATGAACATCTTGATGGATTCCGGGGTAAACCCGCGCCTGCGAAGCGCCGCGATGGACACCAGACGGGGGTCATCCCATCCGTCCACGATGCCGTCCTCCACCAGCTTCTTGATATACCGCTTCCCTGTCACCACATTGGTCAGATAGAGCTTGGCAAACTCAATCTGGCGGGGCGGATTTTCAAATTCACATTCCCTTACCACCCAGTCATACAGCGGGCGGTGATCCTCAAACTCCAGCGTACAGATGGAGTGGGTGATCCCCTCAATGGCGTCCTCGATCGGGTGCGCAAAATCATACATGGGATAGATGCACCACTTGTCGCCGGTCCTGTGATGGGACATGTGCGCTACACGGTAGATCACCGGGTCGCGCATGTTGATATTGGGAGACGCCATGTCGATCTTCGCCCGGAGCACCTTCTCCCCGTCCTGATAAGCCCCGGAGCGCATCTCTTCAAAGAGCCGCAGGTTCTCTTCCACCGTGCGGTCCCGGTAAGGACTGTCCTTTCCGGCTTCTGTCAGCGTGCCCCGATATGCGCGGATCTCCTCCGCGGACAGGTCGCAGACATAGGCTTTCCCTTTTTCGATCAGCCGGACGGCACAGTCATACATCTGATCAAAATAATCCGACGCGAAGTACAGCCGGTCCTCCCAGTCCGCTCCCAGCCAGCGGATATCCTCCATGATCGAATCCACGAACTCCACCTTCTCCTTGGTAGGGTTGGTGTCGTCAAACCGCATATTGAAGGTTCCGTGATACTTCTGTGCCAGCCCATAATTCAACAGTATGGACTTGGCATGTCCGATATGCAGATATCCGTTGGGCTCCGGCGGGAACCGGGTGCACACCCTGTCATACACGCCCTCCGCAAGATCCTTATCAATCTCCTGCTCTATAAAATTCTTCGATACAACTTCGTTTTCCATGGTTTCCTCCTCAGTCTTTCTCTATAGATCCTCTCGAAATCTCTGCCCACTATCTTACCATAATTTGTATACAACGGCAAGGCTGAAAGCAGGGTTTTCGCTGCGATTCATGAAAAGCACCGCAGAAAAAGGCCGGCCCTCCGCTGAAAGCGGCTGAAAACGGGCCGGCCCTTTTAGAGTTTTTCTGAACTCCTGGTTTTCATTCATTCTATTTTAAATCTCTGTCCAAAACAAAATAACTTCCCACCTCATCCAACAGACCCAGATACTGCAGAAACAGTTCCCTCTCTCCTTCCTGAAACAACATGCAGGAGGGGATTCCCAGATATTCGTCGTTCGCCTTATCCCAGTCCCGCTGCAGGAGCATCCTGAGATAGATCAAGCCCTCTCCCTGATCCTCCCGTGTACAGATGCAGGTCTCAATGTTATTCTTCATAAAATCCAGATAGCGGTAAAAATACGGAACACTGCAATCCTGCCGTTTATCCAGGAATAACATCAGCTTCTTCAATGCATCACGCAGCGGAACTAACTGTTCTGCTTCCAGGTTACGATAACTCATACGAATCCTCTTAGACTTGCCATTCATTCCATGCACCATATGAATCGAACCACATTTATATATCGGCAGGATCGCAGTGATTCCATATGGAGCGAAACGTTTTTCAGCACAAACCGATCCTGCAAGCATTCGATATCTTTAAAGCGTTCCGATAAATCTGCGGAATGCTTCCAGCCCTTCCGGCGTATACTTGTATACACCGGCATCCTCCAATACCTGGCAGAATACCTTTCCCACCTCTTTCTGAAGGATCTCCTCGATATTTTCCGCGTTCACGTCCGGATACTGGGGCAGAAATTCCTCCACCCAGTCCGCATGCTTCTCAATGCTTTCCTCCGAGCGGATGTCCTTTCCTTCCAGGATATATTCCTTTAAAAGCTCCAGTTCTCCCTTCAGCCGAGCCGGAAGCACGGCAAGGCCCATGACTTCGATCAGGCCGATGTTCTCCTTCTTGATATGGTGCAGCTTCCCATGGGGATGATAGACTCCCAGGGGATGCTCCTTTGTGGTGATGTTGTTGCGCAGCGTCAGATCCAGTTCATACAGGTCTCCCCGCTTCCGCGCGATCGGCGTGATCGTGTTGTGGGGCTGTCCTTCCGTCTCCGCGAAGAGAAACGCCGCCTCATCCGTATAACCTCTCCACGCATTCAGGATGTGCTCCGCCAGGTCGATGATCCGGGTCTCGTCGGCACACTGCAGACGGATCACGGAAAGGGGCCATTTTACAATGCCTGCCGTCACGTCCTCATAGCCCTTCACCGTGAAGCTTTCCACCACAGGCGCCTTTGCCATGGCGAAGGTATAATGCCCGCCCTGGAAATGGTCATGGCTCAGGATAGAGCCTCCCACAATGGGAAGGTCCGCATTGGATCCCAGAAAATAATGGGGAAACTGCTTTACAAAATCAAATAATTTGGTAAACGCGGCACGGTCGATCTTCATGGGAGTATGCTCCCCGTTGAATACGATGCAGTGCTCGTTGTAATATACATAAGGCGAATACTGGAAGCCCCAGGCGGACTCGTTGATGGTGATCGGGATGATCCGGTGGTTCTCCCTGGCCGGGTGGTTGGTGCGCCCCGCGTAGCCTTCATTTTCCATGCAGAGCTGGCATTTCGGATAGGCGGAATTCTTCGCGTTCCTGGCTGCGGCGATTGCCTTCGGGTCCTTTTCCGGCTTGGACAGGTTGATGGTGATGTCCAGGGTGCCGTAGTCCGTATCCACCGTCCACTTCCGGTCCTTTTTGATACGGTAGCGGCGGATATAATCGCTGTCCTGGCTGAACTTGTAATAGTTTTCCGTCGCATGCTCTGGGGAAACGGCATAGTCCTCCCAGAAGCGTTTCTGTACCTGGGCCGGGCGGGGCATCAGGCAGTTCATCAGCTTTGTGTCAAACAGATCCCGGTACACCACGCTGTCCTCAATGATCCCGCGGCTGCACGCTTCGTCCAGGAGTTCCTTTAAAACATCCTCCAGAACGATCCCGGACAGGTCGCAGGTGCTGTCCTCATAGTCGTTCTCCTGAAAGAGGTCCAGAAGAAGATTCGTTGTATAGATCCGCTCACATTCCGGGGTCAGCCCGGTGTTGATTCCGTATTGAACCAGCTTTTTGATATTTTCATATAATTTCATCATACCGTTCTCCAATCTGTAAGTTATTTCAGTTCGCCTGCGCCTTCCCCGATATCTACGGTATAAAATTCCGCCTCGTGTCCCACCTTTTCCTTGTAGGAAGCTCCGATGGAACGGATGAAATCATCTACCGCGTCATTTTCCACAATACTCACGGTGCAGCCGCCGAAGCCGCCTCCGGTAATTCTGGATCCGATCACGCCGGGAATCTTCCAGGCCAGATCTACCAGAATATCGATCTCCTCACAGGAAACCTCATAGTCATCCCGCAGGGATACATGAGACTGGTTCATCAGCTCTCCGAACCTCGCGATGTTGTCCGCCTTCAATGCGGCAACCGCCTCAATGGTGCGCTGGTTCTCCGCAACCGCATGCCTTGCCCTCTTTTCCAGGATCGGATCGGTCAGAACATGCTTATATTTCTCAAATTCCTCTACGGTCAGGTCGCCCAGCGTCTCGATGTCCGCAACCGTCTTCAACGCGGCAAGCGCGTCCGTACATTCCTGACGGCGGTCGTTGTACGCAGAATCCACCAGGCTGTGCTTCACCTTGCTGTTCACAATGACGATCCGCGCATCCTTTAGCTTGACAGGCGCATACTCATAATGCAGGGTACTGGTATCCAGGAAGATGGCATTGTCCTTCTTTCCCATGGCCACCGCAAACTGATCCATGATCCCGCAGTTGCAGCCGTTGAAATGATTTTCCGAATACTGGCCGATCAGCGCGATATCTACCATGCTCAGATCGGTGATGTGATACAGGCTGCAAAGGATCACGCCGGTCAGTACCTCAAGGGACGCAGAGGATGAAAGTCCGCTTCCGTTGGGAATGTTGCCCCAGATCACCATATCAAAGCCGGTATCCAGCGTATGGCCCTTTTCCTGAAATGCCCACACTACGCCGAGAGGATAATTTGCCCAGCCGTAAGCATCTTGATTGATCAATTCATCCAGAGAAGCTTCTACAACCCCGAAATGATCCAGATTCATCGAGTAAAAATGGATTTTGCGGTCCGTGCGCTTCCGCGCAATGCCGTATGTACCGATCGTCAGCGCACATGGAAATACATGTCCTCCGTTATAATCCGTATGCTCTCCGATCAGATTGACACGCCCCGGAGAAAAATAAAAGCCGGCTCCGTCCGCATTTCCAAAGAGTTCCGCAAATTTTTTCAGCAATTTTTCTTTCATGATCATCAAAGTCCTCACTTTCTGGTTTGTTTCCTCAGGTTTTATTATAGATGTCCCTCCTGCCGAAATCCATATAAAATCCGTGCAAAAATATGCAATTATGTTGCTTTCCGATTGGATGTTTTCTTAGGTTCCGTTCTCTTTTTATGCGCTGCCGCTTTTTTCCTCGGGACGGCCCGCTTCTGCTCCGGCGCCTTCTTTTTCACGCTGTAGCCGAAGGTGCCCAGCTTTTTTCCGGCCGCCAGATATTCCCCGTGGGAATACACCAGCAGTCCGGCACGGTTCAGCTCCAGGCGTCCGCTTTTGTCCAGATAAGCTTCGTCTGCATGGACCGCCTTCACCTCCGCCAGAAACATATGGTGGCTGCCCAGCTCCTTCACCTCCGTTACCCGGCATTCCAGATTCACCGGGGATTCCCGGATCAGGGGCGCAAAGTCAAGCGCCTCTGCCTTCCCCTTATGGAGCCCTGTCTCCTTCCACTTGTCCACGTCCCTTCCTGACCGGACGCCGCAGTAATCCGCGGCCCATGCCAGCTTCTCCGTAGTCAGGTTGATGACAAATTCCCCGGTTTCCCGCAGCATTCCGTAAGAATAGCGCTCCGGACGCACGGAGATATATGCCATGGCAGGATTGGTGCAGATAGTCCCGGTCCAGGCGATGGTCAGTATATTGGTGTTCCCTTTTGTATCCCCTGTGCTCACCATCACAGCCGGAAGGGGATACAGCATATTCCCCAGCTTCCATATTTGCTTGCCCATAAATCCATTCCTTCTATATATAGAATACAAATCCCTGCCGGATGCCCAGGGTACCGTGTGAACAATAACGCTCTGTTATGTATCACTACTGCTGCAGCGCTTCCACCAGAGCGGGTACCAGCTGCTTTTTCCTGGATACGACTCCCTTTAAATGCAGTTCCTCCATCTCCGCCCGCAGATCGAAGGCGTTGATCAGCTTCTCTCTCGCTTCCGGCCCGGCGCAGAGCAGCTCGGAGGATTCCGTGATAATGTTGGTCAGCATGAAAAAGATCATGTTCAGACTGTGGTTGGTCCTTGCCTTTTCCAGATGCGGCATGACCTTTTCCTTGATCTCCGAGAGTTCCTCTTCGCTCATGGAGTTCACCTGCCCCACACCGAATACCATGTCGTTGACCGTAAACTGCTTGAAATCCAAAAAGCAGATCTCCTCCGCCGTCTTTCCTTTCAGGTTGCTGCCCGCGCGGAACATGGCCTGGGCCAGCATCTCGATATCCACCTCTGCCAGCTGGGCAAGCTGCCTTGCGGACTGCTCATCCAGCGGGGTACAGGTGGGCGACCGGAACATCAGGGTATCCGAAATGATGGCCGCGCACAAAAGCCCGGCAATGGTAGCGGATACCTTTACGCCATTTTCCTGGTACATCTGGTACACGATGGTCGCGGTACATCCTACCGGCTGGTTGCGGAAAAAGACCGGCCCCATGGTCTCGATGCTGCTCAGTCTGTGGTGGTCGATGATCTCCGGCACATCCGCCTGCTCGATCCCGTTGACCGCCTGGCTCTTTTCATTGTGGTCCACCAGGATCACCTGCTTCTTCCGGCAGTTTAAAAGTCTCCGTCTGGAAATGAATCCAAGGAATTTGCCCTTATTGTCCAGCACCGGGAAATCACGGTAGCGGTTCCGCATCATCACTTCCTTGACGTCATCCACATAGTCCCGCATCTTAAAGGAGACCAGCCCCTCCTTGCCGCTCATGAAATGCCGGATCGGGATGCTCTGGTTGATCTGACGGGCCACGGTAAAGGTGTCCTGTTCCGTGGTGATGATCACGATCTCCTTCTCTTTGGCCTGCTCCAGGATGCCGTCGTCCAGCTCCGCTCCGGTGGAAACGATCATACAGCTGACTCCCATGTCAATGGCCATCTGCTGTACCTCCTTCCGGTTGCCCAGGATCACCAGGTCTTCTGGCTCTACAAACTCCGCCATCAGCTTCCGGCTGGAAGCCACGATCCCCACCTTACCGTTGGACATATAGCTGTGGGGATTTCCCGTGACGATCTCTCCCTCGATACAGGTGGCGATGTTGCGGTACTGGGTCCGGGAGGTGGCAAGGATCGTGCTGTCATACACGTCCATGTAGGAGGTGGCGATATCCCCGATGGTGATCAGCCCCTCCAGCTTGCCGTCTCTTGTCACCGGGAGGGTTTTCAGGTTCTCCTCCTTCATCCTGGCCCATGCGGACTTGATGGAAACCGAACCGCGCATCCCTTCCACCTCGCGCATGGCCACATCCTTCACCTGCACCCGCAGGTCTGTCAGCAGCGCGGGGGCCTTCACGTTGAAATAATCCAGCACATACTGGGTCTCTTCATTCAGCTGCCCTGCCCGCCTCGCGTTATGCCGCTCTCCGGTCAGCTCCGTCCGAAGCTGGGCATAGGCGATGGCGGAACAGACGGAGTCCGTATCCGGGTTCTTGTGCCCTACCACATAGATCTTATTGTTGATTACACCTTTTTCCATAAATTGTACCAAGCCTTTCTATTACTTTTCACAGCCTTTATCTAACAGTGTAACATTATTTTTGAATTTCGTCACTTGAATTTGCAAGATTAGTTGTTTTTTTAGTCAAACATATGTTATACTTGTGCCATAGGTATTACAAATTATAGAAAGATACGTTGAGGTGCAACCATGAATGAAGAATTAAAAACCGAAGAAATGACCCCTGAAAATGTACAGGCCGTGGAAGCCGCTGCCGAAGAGACAGCCCAGGCCGCAGAAGCACCTGCCGAGAGCATGGCAGACTATGAGGAACATCTGGATGATGCCAACCCCTGGAATCTGGTCAAGAAGTATATGGAAGAGAAGACCGTCCTCCCGGTGAAGATAGAAGGTGTTGTGAACGGCGGCGTCATCGCCATGGTGGAAGGCCTGCGCGGATTCATCCCCGCTTCCAAGCTGTCCCTGTCCTATGTGGAGGACCTGGAGGACTACCTGCTCAAGGAGATCGAGGTCCATGTCATCGACGCGGACCAGGCGAACAACCGCCTTGTACTCTCCGCCCGTGATATTTTAAGGGCAAAGGAAAAGAAAGCGCGCCAGGATCAGATCGCCAGCGTCAAGGTGGGCACGGTCATGGACGGTGTTGTGGAGACGCTGCAGAATTACGGCGCGTTCATCAAGCTGGAGAACAATCTTTCCGGCCTGGTACATGTATCCCAGATCTCTCAGAAGCGGGTGAAGACTCCTTCCGATGTGCTCAAGGTGGGCGACGAGGTCAAGGTCAAGGTCATCGGGATCAAGGAAGGCAAGATCAGCCTGAGCATGAAGGCTCTGGAGACCGCTGCGGAGGACGTTCCGGAAAAGGTCGAGATTCCAAAGTCCGAGAATATCGGAACCAGCCTTGGAGATCTGTTCAAAAACCTGAAGCTGTAATACAGCGGCGATCTGTTTGATCCGTCAGAGACAGTATGGCAGCCCTGTCACAAACAGCAGCTGCAAAAAAACGGACGATCGCATGAAAAAAGTCCTTAGAAAAAGTCCTTACGAAGCAGTCTCTTCTGCTCCATAAGGACTTTTTTCATACGATCCTACGGCTCCTGATGCTCTGTCTCATGGTGTCCGCAATGGCCGCCGCAGTATTTACAATTTCCGCCGCAGTGGATGGATTTCCCGTTTTTCTTATCGTGGATCATACTCCGGATGATCCCTGCCACGATCCCTGCCAGGATCAGGCTGACGAAAACAGTTCCCATATGCATCCTCTCCTTTGATACCATCGTATGCAGAAAGGCTGCCAGTGGCAGGCTTTCTGTATTTCCTCCTTGTGTTTCTATCTTGCTCCCGCCGCCTTCCGCAGATTCACACGCAGCGAAGCGCTTTCCCGGTTCGGTCTGAAAAGCAGATAGACAAAACCTGCCGTCAGGACAAATGCGGCGGTCGTAAAGATCCCGAAGCCTCCGCCTGTCACGAGCATACCGATCTGGTATACGCAGAGCGCCACAGCATAGGCCAGCAGGCACTGGTAACCGATCGCGAACCAGAACCATTTTGCGCTGTTCATCTCCCGCTTGATGGCTCCCATTGCCGCAAAGCAGGGCGCACAGAGCAGATTGAACACCAGGAAGGAATATCCCGCAAGGGCAGTCATGCTTCCCGCAAGGGTGCTCCAGATCTCCGCGCCGTCTTCCGCCACCTCTTCCATTCCATAGAGGATCCCGAATGTACCGACTACATTTTCCTTGGCTACCAGCCCTGTGATGGCTGCCACTGCCGCTCTCCAGTCTCCCCATCCCAGCGGCACGAAGATCCACGCGAACAGATTTCCGATGGAAGCCAGGATACTGTGATCCAGTTCCATGCCGTCCAGCATCCGGAACTGCCCGTCTACCCAGCCGAAATATGAGGTAAACCATACAGCGATCGTAGAAAGCAGGATGATGGTCCCGGCCTTTTTGATGAAAGACCAGCCCCGCTCCCACATGCTCCGCAGCACATTGCCCGGGGTGGGCATATGATAGGCCGGAAGCTCCATCACGAAGGGCGCCGGATCTCCCGCGAACATCTTCGTCTTTTTCAAAATGATCCCGGAGCAGATCACAGCCGCGATTCCCAGGAAATACGCGCTCGGCGCTACCCAGGCCGCCCCGCCGAACAATGCACCGGCGATCAGGGCGATGATGGGAAGCTTTGCCCCGCAGGGTATCAATGTGGTGGTCATGACCGTCATCTTCCGGTCCCGGTCATTTTCAATGGTACGGGAAGCCATGATTCCCGGAACCCCGCAGCCAGACCCGATCAGCATGGGGATGAAGGATTTTCCGGAAAGGCCGAACTTGCGGAAGATCCGGTCCATGATAAAGGCAACCCTTGCCATGTACCCGCAGCTTTCCAAAAATGCCAGGAATAAAAACAATACCAGCATCTGGGGAACGAATCCCAGGACGCCGCCCACACCGGCCACGATCCCGTCCAGGATCAGTCCCTGCAGCCAGTCCGCGCAGTTCACAGCCGTCAGCACACCTTCGATGGCAGGCGGGATGATCTCGCCGAACAGCACGTCATTCGTCCAGTCTGTCACAAACGCTCCCACGGTTGTAACCGATACATAGTATACCGCAAACATGATCAGGCCGAAGATCGGAAGCGCCAGAAAACGGTTGGTCACAATGCGGTCGATCTTATCGGACGTTGTCAGCTCGCCGCCCGCCGCATGTCTGGTACAGCATTCCCCGATGATCGAAGAAATATACGTATACCGCTCATTGGTGATGATGCTTTCCGTATCGTCATCCATCTCTTCTTCCATCTGCGCGATCTCAGCAGAAATATCCGGTACGTTTTGCATCTGCTCTACTATTTTATCATCTTTTTCCAGTAATTTCACTGCAAAAAATCGTTTTTGCGAATCCGGCACTTCAGCTCCCAGCTTGCTCTCTACCGAAGAAAGCACTGCCTCCACATTTTTTGCAAAAGTATGTACCGGCACGGCCGGCTTCTTTGCGGATGCCACCCGGACCGCCCTGTCTGCCGCAGCCTGGATTCCGCTGCCTTTCAGCGCGGAAATCTCCACCACCTCACAGCCCAGCTTCTTTGCCAGCCTTTCCACATGGATCCTGTCGCCGTTCTTCTTCACCAGATCCATCATGTTGACTGCCATCACCACCGGGATCCCCAGTTCCATCAGCTGTGTGCTCAGATACAGGTTCCGCTCAATGTTGGTCCCGTCCACAATATTCAGGATCGCGTCCGGCTTCTCATGGATCAGATAATTTCTCGCGACCACTTCCTCCAGCGTATAGGGAGATAAAGAGTAGATTCCCGGAAGATCCATGATGATCACATCCTTGTTCCCTTTCAGCCTCCCTTCTTTCTTCTCGACCGTAACCCCCGGCCAGTTTCCGACGAACTGGTTGGATCCGGTCAGCGCATTAAATAATGTGGTCTTTCCGCTGTTCGGATTTCCCGCCAATGCAATTTTAATCGCCATTGTTTCCTTCCTCCTACTGATTCTCTAAGAAATATTTTAGCAGCAGCTATCTTTGTGCAGTTGCATCTACTTTGTATTAGCGTTAACTAACCTATGTTCAAAAAAATAAAACTACTCCACAACGATCATCTCTGCATCCGCCTTGCGGACCGATAATTCATATCCCCTTACCGTAATCTCCACCGGATCGCCTAAGGGGGCGACCTTCCTCACAAAAATATCAACTCCCTTTGTAATCCCCATATCCATGATCCGTCTCTTAACCGGACCTTCTCCGGTCAGTTTCGCAACCTTTACAGTCCGGCCGCATGGAACTTCTCTCAATGTCATGACCACTTCTCCTCCTGCTCTCTTTTTTTCATACAATCCTTTGCACGGCCTTCATACAACCATGATCTTGTTTGCCATATCTCTGCCGATCGCTACGCGGGAATCCTTCACGTTCACGATCATATTACCGCCTGCCACGGATACGACCGTCACCTCCGCGCCGGCTACAAACCCAAGGTTCTCGATGAAACGTCTCGTGTCTTCCTTTCCGCCGATCCTGTGTATCCTGTTCGGCACCCCCTGCTTCACCATTGATAAAGGCATCATCACTCATCTTCTTTCTGTAATGGAATCATCTGATCACTTACATCAGTTAGTATAATCTAACATTCGGTAGTTGTCAAGTACTTTTTTGATTTTTCCAGTGATTCGCCAAGCAAAGCCTGTAAGAAGCTGCCTGCTGATTTCTACAGATTCGTAAAAGCTGTATTATTTATTAGAATAATAAAAAAGCACTTCCTGATATGGGAAATGCCTTTTCAAAATACTGATTCAAAATAATACAAAGGAGTTTTCCGGAAACACGAAGAAAATATCTCCGGAAAAAGCCGAAAATCGGACTCGAACCGACGACCCCTTCATTACGAGTGAAGTGCTCTACCAACTGAGCTATTTCGGCAAGGCTCAACAAACGAACCTTTACTATTATAACTACTTTTTATACAAATTTCAACTACTTTTTTCAAAAATTCTGAAAAAATCGAATCGAAAATACAGAAAGCCTGCCGCTGGCAGCCTTTCTGCATACCATGGTATACAAAGCATCCCGGCTCTTCTGCCGTTTTGCTCAGGCATGAGAACCGGATCCGGCCTTTTCATCCAGATGGACCGTAAGCTGGTTGTATGGGATCACGATGCCTTCCTCATCAAAGGTCAGCTTGATCCGCTCCAGCAGATCCCACCGGGTGGTCCAGTACTCGTCTGTCTTTACCCATCCCCGGATGCCCAGCACCACCGAACTCTCGCCAAGGGAATCCACGAACACGTACAGGTTCTCATCCTGCATAATGCTGGGGATCTCCTTGAGCATCTGTTCCAGCAGCAGCTTTGCCTTTTTCAGGTCGGAATCGTAGGAGATTCCGATCCGCAGATCCAGCTGCCGCTCAGCCTTTGCCGTCACATTGGTCAGGCTGTTATTAGCCAGGATCCCGTTGGGGATCACGATGGTCTTATTGTCCACCGTGGTCAGCTTTGTATAAAAGGTCTGGATCTCCTTGACCGTTCCCTCATCCTTGTTGGTGTCTTCGATGATATAGTCTCCCACCACAAAGGGCTTGAGCAGCAGGATCAGCACGCCGCCCGCAAAGTTGGACAGGGTCTGCTGCAGCGACAGGGAGATTCCCACGCCTGCCGACGCAAACAGCATGGAGATCGACGAGATCTCAATCCCCAGATTGGCCGCGACGATCAAAAGCAGGACGATATAAAGGGATATTTTCAAAAAAGAATCCGTAAACTGGGTCAATCCCGCATCCGCGCTTGACCGATTCAGAGAATTCCGGATCCGTTTGCGGATCCATTTGATCAAAAGCCGTCCCACGGAAAAGATCACAGCCGCGATCAGCAGCCGGATCCCAAATTCGATAAAATCCGGAATGTGTTCCTGGATAAAAACAACAAAATCATTCATCTGTGTCTGTACCTTTTCTGCCGATTGTTCGGCTGATTCCTGCAGGATCTCCACCGTAGAGTCCACAACTGTAGAATCCATAGCCTGCCTCCTTATGCCAGCGCCAAAAATGCCGCCAGGCTCCCCCGCTCATTTCCGGCCGTCCGGTGGGAATACAATACCTCACTGTTGCAGTGCGTACATACATTGGTCACTGCCGTATGCTCCGGAAGGATCCCGGCCTCCGCGAAGATGATCTCATTCGCCTTCCACAGATCCAGCTGGTATTTTCCGTTTTCCTTCTGATAGAACAGGTCTTTCCAGTACTTCTCCGCAAAGCTTTCCCGGAACCGCTCGATCACATCCTTGCTGACCTCATAGCAGTCCCTGCAGACAGAAGGGCCCACAGCAGCCAGGATATCGGAAGGGTCACAGCCGTACTGCTGTTGCATCAGCTCCACCGTCACTCTGCCGATCTTTCCCACGGTGCCCCGCCATCCGGAATGGCTCAGCCCGATCGCCTTTTTGACCGGATCTACAAAAAACAGCGGCACACAGTCGGCGTAAAATGTGACCAGACAGATTCCCGGGATATTCGTCACCAGTCCGTCCACCCCTTCCAGCTTCCCGTCTGACTCCAGCTGAAAGCCCCCGGATGCACTGCGGCCCGGATTTTCGGATGCCCGTTTGCTGTATTCCATGGGACCGGTCATCCCCATTCCCCGGTCCTCCTCTGTCACCACCCAAACATTGGTGGTGTGGGTCTGCCGGGAGAGGACCATGTCCTCACACCGCACCCCCATGGAGGCCGCGATCCGCCGGAAATTTTCCTGCACAGCCTCTTCCCGGTCGCCCCGGTGGAAGCCCAGATTCAGGGAGGAAAAGCAGCCTTCGCTGACTCCCCCGAGACGGGTAGAAAATCCATGCCTCACGGCACCGGTATCCGCCAGCAGCGGATATTCCAGAAACGGGGTTTCCTTCTCTACTTCTCTGAATATTTTATTCTGATTCTGATATCTTATACCTAAACTCATCCGGTTTCCTTTCTTTTATGAACCGCCCTCAAAGGCATTTTTGATCAGCGTGATCCGGGAGCCTTCGATTCCGATCACATCATACCTGCAGGGAATGTCTCCCAGCCGTTTTTCCATCATATAATACCGGGCGCACCGGGAGATCCGGTACTGCTTCCTTGCATCCACGGCTTCCAGAGGATTCCCCCTGCTTCCGCTTCTGCGGTACTTGACCTCGCAGAACACCAGGCAGTCCCCGTCCCGGGCGATCAGGTCGATCTCCCCGACACGGCACCTATAGTTGTACTGGAGGATCACATACCCCTGCTGCTCCAGATAGTATCCCGCCGCCTGTTCGTAGACTGCTCCCGTTTTCCGCTTATTCTGCGTCATAGTCCTCCTGTCTGAGTTGTGCGCCCATGCTGTTCCCGATACAAAGGCTTTATGAAAAGTGTGCGTCCCAATAGCATGTTCTTCATACGATTCCCCTGATAAATGTGTTCCGGTGGATGGGGCACGGGCCGTATGTTTTCAATGCTTCGATATGGGCAGCCGTACCGTATCCCTTATGTACCGCAAACCCATACTGAGGATACATGCTGTCGTACTCTGTCATCAGCCGGTCCCTGGTCACCTTTGCCAGGATGCTGGCTGCAGCGATGGAGACACTCCTGGCATCTCCCTTGATGATGGGCACCTGCTCCAGGTCCAGCCCCGGAATCGTCACCGCGTCATTCAGCAATACCTCCGGCACGATCCCCAGCTTCCCGACCGCCAGACGCATGGCCTCATACGTCGCCTGCAGGATATTGATCTCATCGATCCGGGACGCCTCCGCCAGCCCGATGCCTGCGGCAACGGCCTTTTCCAGGATCTCATCATATAATGCTTCCCGGCGTTTGGGGGACAGCTTCTTGGAATCGTTCAGATACAGGATCTCGCAGTCCTTTGGAAGGATCACCGCCGCGGCCGCCACCGGGCCTGCCAGCGGGCCTCTCCCCGCCTCATCGATCCCGCAGATATATGTACAGTGTGCATACCTGTGCTCAAATTCCCGCATTGCCTCCAGCCGTTTCCGTTCCGCAGAGAGCTTTTCCTCCTGCTTACGGTATTTTTCCAGAAGACTTATTACCCCGGCCCTGGTGTCAGACGCATACTGCTCCAAAAGCTGACTTCGTTCCTCTTTTGGGGCCTGCTCCAGTTCTTTTCTGATCTCTGCAATTTTCTTATTCATGCTTGATCGCTCCAAACCGCTCAAAAGGCCAGATCCGAATCCAGGCCCTGCCCAGCAGATTCTCCCGCCGGATCACTCCCACGCTGGGATCCCGGCTGTCGGAGCTGTGGTTCCGGTTGTCTCCGAGGACAAAATATTGATCCTCTCCCAGCATCAGCGGCTCCGCGGCGATCCCCGGATTCTCCATCAGTTCATTTCCATAATGCTCGTCAAGCTGCTCCCCGTCGATATACACATAACCGTCGATGACCTGCACGGTCTCTCCCGGCAGTCCGATAATCCGCTTGATATAGTAGGTATTTTCCCTGTACTGGTATGGAAATACAACAATCTCAAACCGCTTCGGATCCCGGAACCGGTAAGAAAGCTTATCTACCAGCAGATTGTCATTGTTGTACAGTGTCGTCTCCATGGACTGTCCGTCTACACGGGTACGCTGTCCCACATAGGTGATGATGACATAGGAAAACACCAATACGAACAGCAGGTACAAAAGCCAGCTCCCCAGCTCCCGCAATATACTTTTCTCCTTACTTTCCTCTTTCATATCCTGAATCTCCTCTTTCCGATCCCTTTCACTTTCGTATTCTTTCCCCCGGCAGGCTTTTGCATGCCCCTTCCGGATCCGCCCGCAACGTATACTGAGCGCCAGATCGATCCGCCTCCGGCAGCCAAACCGCCTCCCGCGGCTCAGGCAAATTCCTCCGGATATTCCAGCGTGATCCTTCCAAGCCGCCCGTTTCGGAAATCATCCAGCAAAAGCTTAGACGCCTTTTCCAGATCCAATTCATTCCCCTTTAAAAGGCAGTGCCGGCTTTCTGCCACGCCCCGCAGGTCTTCAAATCCGTCTTCGGATTCCTCGATCCCATATTTTTCCGCCAGGATCCCCGGATAGCTTTTCACCAAAAACTGCATCAGTTCCGCCGAAAGCTCCTCCGACTGCAGGATCTCATCCTTGATGGAACCGATAAATGCCAGACGCAGCCCCACGGTCTGATCCTCAAACCTGGGCCACAGGATTCCCGGCGTATCTAACAGCTCCACGTTCTTATTCAGCCGGATCCACTGCTTGCCCTTAGTCACCCCCGGCTTATTGCCGGTCTTGGCGCAGGCTTTTCCGGCCAGGGCATTGATGAATGTGGACTTGCCCACATTGGGGATGCCGACCACCATGGCACGCACCGGCCGATTCAGGATACCGCGCTTTCTGTCGCGCTCCGTCTTTTCCCGGCAGGCCTCCTGGATCACCTCCTGGATGGACTTCATTCCGCCGCCCTTTTTCGAATTGACCTTTACCGCAGAAAATCCTTTTTCCTGGAAATATTCGATCCAGGCCGTGTTCCATTTCTCTTCCGCCAGATCCGCCTTATTCAGCAGGATCAGTCTTGCCTTATTCTTTCCCAGCTCGTCGATGTCCGGATTCCTGCTGCTTAAGGGAATCCTGGCATCCACCAGTTCAATGATCAGATCGATCAGCTTGATATTTTCCTGCATCATCCGTTTCGCTTTGGTCATATGACCCGGATACCACTGAAAATGCATGTTCTTACCTCCTAAATCTGTGCCGCCCTCAAGCCGCATTTACCGGCCGGATGTCCTGCCGCGAGATGCGAGGCACCTTGAACAGGAACCAGCGTCAATCCCTGACCCTTCCGAAATTGTCTCCCGGGCTGATCACGAACCACGCCTTTCCGAAAATGTCGCTGCGCTTTACATTTCCCACATCCGCCGTCCGGCTGTCGTCGCTTCCCTCGTGATTATCCCCGATCACGAAGTATTCGTTGCTCCCCAGCTCGACAGGCTCCGCGGCAAGTCCGGCGGAGGACAGATTGGAAACATAGATCCCTTCCGTATGCTCCTCCCCGTCAATGTAAATGCTGCCGTTTTTGATCTGGATCGTCTCCCCGGGAAGGGCGGCCACCCGCTTGATCAGATAGTGTGCGTTTTCATTTCCGGCCGGCTTGAATACGATGATATCCCCCCGCTTCGGCTTGACCGCATTGTAAATGAGACGGTCCACCAGCACCACGTCCCCGTTTTTCAGGACGGGGCTCATGGAATCTCCCGCGTTGCTGACCCGCTGTCCGTAGAACAGCACCAGCGAATACGCCAGAAGGCAGGCAGCTCCGATCTCCAGCAGGAGAAGAAATGATTTTTTCACGCGTTCTTTATCGATGTGTATCCCTTCATTCGGGAAATGCAGCTTCGGCTTCTGCTGTGCCTGCTGCTTTGTCCTTTGTCTCCTTCTTTTTTTCCGGATCTCTCTTTTCTTCATTCAATCCTGCCCTCCGTCCTTTTTTCCGTCCCAAAAAGCCGGCTTGCATATATATAGAAAAGGGACAAACTACAAGCTCTGTAATTGTCCCTCACTCTTCCTTACTATTTTACTAACTCTTTTACCTTTGCTCTCTTGCCGACACGGCCGCGCAGGTAGTTCAGCTTTGCTCTTCTTACCTTACCTCTGCGGATCACTTCCACCTTCTCAACATGCGGAGAATGAAGCGGCCAGGTCTTCTCTACGCCGACACCGTTGGAATTCTTTCTCACTGTAAATGTCTCTCTGACACCGCCGCCCTGTCTCTTGAGCACGGTTCCTTCGAATACCTGGATCCTTTCGCGGTTTCCTTCCTTGATCTTCGCGTATACCTTTACCGTATCGCCGACGTGAAACTCCGGAGCATTCTCTTTTAACTGCTCAGCTTCAATATTTTTGATAATATCGTTCATTGTGTGACCTCCTGTTTATTTGACGTTCTTAACACTCCTTTTGGGAAAATTCTCTTTTGATCTCGATCTCCCTGTGCCAGAGGACCATCGCTCTTCTTTTCACAACTATTGTATGTTATCACATTTTTTCGCAACTTGCAAGCATTTCCGTCACATTTTTCCAATCCAGGCTTTTTCCTGTTCTGTCAATGCACAGCGTTCCAGCAGGTCGGGCCGCCGTTCCTTTGTGCGGAGGATGGACTGCTCCCGCTTCCATTTCAGGATATTGGCGTGATGTCCGGATAAAAGCACCTCCGGCACCCGCTTTCCATGCCACACCTCCGGCCGGGAATACTGGGGATGCTCCAGCAGATTGTCCTGGAACGATTCCGATTCCGCAGACACATCATTGTGGAGCACTCCCGGCACCAGACGGGAGATCGTATCTACCATGACCATGGCCGGGAGCTCCCCGCCGGTCAGCACATAATCCCCGATGGACACCTGGTCGGTCACGATCTCTTCCAGCACCCGCTCGTCGATCCCCTCATAGTGTCCGCAGAGAAAGATCAGGTCCTCCTCCTTTGCCAGCTCCTCTGCCATATTCTGATTGAATACCGCTCCCTGGGGAGAAAGGTACACCACTCGTGGTTTTTTCTCCTGCTCCCCGCACTCCTGCCGCCGCGTCCGGATCTCATCCGCCGCCGCCTCGTATGCCAGGTATACCGGCTCCGCCTGCATCAGCATTCCGGCTCCGCCTCCGTAGGGGTAATCATCCACGCTCTGATGCTTATTAAACGCATAGTCCCGGATGTTGACGGTCCGGATGGATAACAGCCCCCGTCCGGCAGCCCGTCCGATGATGCTGGTATTCAGTCCCTGGGATACCATGTCGGGAAATAATGTCAGTATATAAAAATTCATTCTTTCAGCCCTTCCAGTAAATGTACCCGCATGCTTCCCGCTTCCACATCCACGTCCAGGATACAGTCCCGGATCGCGGGGATGAGTACCTCCCCTGATGTTTCAAACTGCACGACATAGACCTCATTGGCCCCGGTCTCGATCACGTCCTTCAGGATTCCCTTCTCCCCGTCGTCCGTCACCACATCCATGCCCAGCAGATCGGCAATATAGTACTCGTCCTTCTCCAGCTTTACGGCATCCTTCCGGGCTACAAGAAGCTGCCGGCCCTTATATTTTTCCACCTCGTTGATATCGTCGATCCCCCGGAACCTTACAATGACAAACTGCTTGGAAAATCGGACGCTCTGGATCTCCAGAGAAACCTGTTCCTTTTCCGAGGCCAGTATCACGTGTTTCAGCTTCCGGAAACGCTGCGGATCGCTGGTGGTCGGAAATACCTTGACCTCACCGCGGATCCCGTGTGTGGAGGTAATGACCCCCACTTGAAAAAACTGCTCCATGCTACACTCCTGTTTTATAAAAACCCTGCCAAAACGACAGGGTTTTACTGCACTCCTATTGGATAATGTCCACAACCACTCGTTTGTCATCCCTGGCCGCAGCCGCCTTGACAACGGAACGGATCGCCTTGGCAATCCGTCCCTGCTTGCCGATGACCTTTCCCATGTCACCGTCCGCAACACGGACCTCCAGGACAGTCGTTCTGCCGTCCTGTCTTTCCGTAACGGTAACGCCGTCCGGGTTGTCCACCAATGCTTTGATGATTACTTCTACTAATTCTTTCATGCACGCGTACCTCCGCGGATCAGATTCTTTGTCTCTGTTCAGTACAGATTCGATTATTTTTCAATTCCTGCCAGCTTGAACAGCTTGCCAACAACCTCTGTCGGCTGCGCGCCGCTGTTCAGCCACTTCTTAGCCGCATCTTCATTTACCTTGAACAGGCTCGGCTCCTGGTTCGGATCGTAGGTTCCGATCTCCTCGATGAACTTGCCGTCTCTCGGGGATCTGGAATCCGCTACCACGATTCTATAGAAAGGAGCCTTCTTCTTTCCCATTCTCTTTAACCTGATCTTTACTGCCATTGTCTTGCACCTCATTCTTTCTTGTTTTTATTTTTGTTTGTCATATTCTTTTTCGATCCGCCGGTCAATCTGACTGCCGGATCATTTATGTGTTAAAAAGGAAGCCGAAACCTGCCTTTTTTACCACCGCCCATAAGTCCCGGAAGCTTCTTCATCATCTTCCGGGTTTCGTTGAACTGCTTCACCATGCGGTTCACCTCTGAGATATCCACTCCGGCGCCCTTTGCGATCCGATGCTTTCTCGGAAGATTGATGAGATCCGGATTGCGCCGTTCCTCCGGCGTCATGGAATAGATCATGGCCTCCATCCGGGCCATCCGCTTCTCATTCTCCTCGGAATCCAGGTCCGGCATTTTCGACCTGCCGCCCATGGCTCCTCCCAGCCCCGGCATCATGCTCATGACACCGGAAAGTCCACCCATCTTCTTCATCTGGTTCATGCTTTCCAGATAGTCCTCATAATCAAACTGGGCTTTCTTCATCTTTTCCGTCATCTTCCGGGCCTTTTCCTCGTCCAGCTCTGCCCCCGCCTTTTCGATCAGCGTCAGGACATCGCCCATGCCCAGGATCCGGGATGCCATCCGGTCCGGATAAAACTGCTCCAGGTCGGAAAGCTTTTCGCCCATACCCACATAGAGGATCGGCCGGCCGGTCACGGCCTTGATGGACAGTGCGGCGCCCCCTCGGGTATCGCCGTCCAGCTTGGTGACGATCACGCCGTCAATCCCGATCTTTTCATGGAAGCTTTTTGCTACGTTGACCGCATCCTGCCCTGTCATGGCGTCTACCACCAGGATGGTCTGATGTACGGTGACTGCTTCCTTGATCTCCTGAAGCTCCGCCATCATATCTTCATCAATATGGAGCCGTCCGGCCGTATCCAGAATGATGATGTTGTTGCCGTTCTTTGCTCCATGCTCCAGCGCCGCCTTCGCAATATCCGCAGGCTTCACCTTGTCGCCCATGGAAAAGACCTCTACGCCCTGCTTCTCTCCGTTAATCTGCAGCTGCTTGATAGCGGCGGGCCTGTATACATCGCATGCCACCAGAAGCGGCTTTTTGCCCTTCAGCTTGAACTTGCCCGCAAGCTTTGCCGTGGTGGTCGTCTTACCTGCACCCTGGAGGCCTGCCATCATGATCACGGTCGCGGCACTCCCCGGCTGCAGCCGGATCTCGGTAGTCTCCGAGCCCATCAGGGACACCAGCTCTTCATTCACGATCTTGATGACCATCTGGCCCGGATTCAGTCCGTTCATCACGTCCTGCCCGATGGCCCTCTCCTGGACATCCTTGACGAATCCCTTGACCACCTTGAAGTTGACATCCGCCTCCAGAAGCGCCATCTTGACTTCCTTTAAGGCCGCCTTTACATCCTCCTCGGTGAGCCGTCCCTTGCTGCGGAGATTTTTAAATACGTTTTGAAGTTTTTCCGTTAAGCTGTCAAATGCCATTGTCCAACTCCTCTGTCATCCTGTCGGATGAACATTTCTATACATGATCAGTCACTGATATCTTCTGTGTTTCTGCGGTTTCCAGTTTTCAAGTTTTTGTACGGATTGTGCAATACATGCAGCATCTTTTTTCCAGACAGACATGCGGCAATCCTACAGCACTTCCAGGATCGAATCGGAAAGCTCCCGGAACTGCCGCCGCAGCTCTCCCTGGTTCTCCTTCGTCAATTCGGCGGTATCCAGAAGCGTCTCCATCTCACGGACCTTCTCCTTGATGGAGAGGAACCGCCTGACCAGATGCAGCCTGGCCTCATATCCTTCCAAAGCCTTCTGACACCGCTTCACCAGGTCATGAACCCCCTGCCTGCTGATCCCTTCCGCTTCCGCAATCTCACTTAAGGAAAGATCCTCCAGGATAAACTGCTCATAAATCTCCTTCTGGTGGTCGTTGAGAAGCTCTCCATAAAAATCATACAGCAGTGCCTGTTGTAAAATCTCATCCATTGCTCATCACCTTTGCTATCTTAACCGAAAAAAAATGTATTGTCAAGTCTTTTCTCTTGACAAATATCTATTTATTGTCTGTATAATGGGGTTAAAACCCTCGCCTTAAGGCGAAACCTTTAGGTCAACCCCATAACCTCAAGTTTAGAAAAAAGTAAAAATAGAAATACTAAACGTGAGGTGAAGAATATGGAG
>CATLCV010000074.1 GCA_949893755.1 uncultured Lachnospiraceae bacterium
TCCAGTTTATTGGAAGTTTTTTTATTCCTTCAAGGATCTAATCCCCCGCTGCTTGCAGCGTTCTAAAGTTTCCAGCACAAAAAAGGGCTACCGGGAAATGGCGGTAATCTGCAATCTGTTGCCGCAGTTCATCAGAACTCACAACGATTGTGGGTAAACCGTATTTCCCGACGCCCTTATTTTACCTTCTATGAATCAAATCTCCTTGCAGGCATGGCCATCTGGCTCATTGCTTGACGGAAATCAAAATCTCTCACTCTTCCCTTGTCTCCTCTTTCGCCAGGGCGAGCCCCAGCTCCGCAAGCTGCTTCTCATCCACTTCCCCTGGAGCGTCCGTCATCAGGCAGGACGCGTCCTTGATCTTCGGAAATGCGATCACATCCCGGATACTGTTTTCCTTTGCCATCAGCATGACCAGACGGTCCAGTCCGTATGCAAGCCCGGCGTGAGGCGGCACTCCGTACCGGAACGCGTCCATCAGAAAGCCGAACTGACTGTATGCCTGTTCCTTTGTAAACCCAAGCACTTCGAACATTTTTTCCTGGATCTCATCCTGATAGATCCGGATGCTTCCGCCCCCGATCTCATTTCCGTTCAGCGTGATATCAGATGCCTTGGCCCGTCCCCTGCCCGGTTCGGAATCAATGTACTGCAGGTCCTCTTCCATGGGCATGGTAAAGGGATGGTGCATGGCCGTATAGCGGTTCTGCTCCTCGCTCCATTCCAACAGTGGAAATTCCGTGATCCAGAGGAACTTATATTCATTCTTATCCAAAAGCTCCAGCTGCTTCGCCAGCTCCACACGCAGCGCGCCCAGCACGTCCCAGACCACCTTGTTTTTGTCCGCGGCAAAGAGCAGCAGGTCTCCTGCTTCTCCTGCCATGGCCCGGATCAGATCCCCGGACTGCTCCTCGGTCATGAATTTCGCAAAGGAGGACTTTACCGTGCCGTCCTCCTGGATGGCAATATAGGCCAGCCCCTTTGCGCCGTAGTCCTTTGCAAAGCTGACCAGCTTGTCAATCTTCTTGCGGGGCATGCCGCCCTGCCCTTTCACATTGATCCCCCGCACGGTACCTCCGTTTTCCACGGCGCCCTTAAATACGACAAAATCAAAATCCTTCACGGTGTCCGTCACATTCACCAGCTCCATGCCGAACCGGGTATCCGGCTTATCGGAACCGTACCGGTCCATGGCCTCCTGCCAGGTCATCCTGGGGATCGGCAGGCTCACCTCCACGCCCAGCACGTCCCGGAACAATTTTGCCAGGAGACGCTCATTGACGTCGATCACATCGTCCACATCTACAAAGGAAAGCTCCATGTCGATCTGGGTAAATTCCGGCTGCCTGTCCGCGCGCAGGTCCTCATCCCGGAAGCATTTTGCGATCTGAAAATACCGGTCATATCCGGAACACATCAGCAGCTGCTTGAACAGCTGGGGAGACTGGGGAAGTCCGTAAAAGCTGCCCGGATGTACCCGGCTTGGCACCAGGTAGTCCCTCGCCCCCTCGGGCGTGCTCTTGCCCAGGATCGGAGTCTCGATCTCCAGAAAACCTTCCTCCGCCAGAAACTGACGGGTCAGGGTCGCTACCCGGCTGCGCATCATCAGATTCCTCTGGAGATCCGGCCTTCTTAAGTCCAGATAACGGTATTTCAGACGCAGCTCTTCCTTGGTTTTGGAATTTTCCTCAATGGGGAACGGCGGAGTGGCCGACTCGGAAAGCACCCGAAGCTCCGACGGGATCACCTCGATCTCCCCGGTGGCAATGTGCGCATTCACCGCGCCGGAACGCTTTTCCACGGTTCCTACGACTGCGACAACATACTCGGAACGAAGGCCGGCCGCCTTCGCGATCAGCTCCGCATCCGCCTTTCCTTCCTCAAATACAACCTGAATGATCCCGGAACGGTCCCGGACATCTACAAATACAAGCCCTCCCTTATTCCGGTTCTTCTGCACCCATCCCATGACTGTGACCTGCTCTCCCGCATTTGCCGCCGAGAGCTCGCCGCAGCGGTGGGTCCGGTGTAATCCTCTCATTGATTCTGCCATAATCTCTCACTGCTCCTTTAAATTCATATTCTGAATGATGCTCAAATTTCGGTTCATTTTTGCACGGACAGCGCAGCCAGTACGCTGTCTTTTTCCGAACAATTACCAGATCTCCACGATCTCCTCATATCCCTGCCGCGCCAGCTGTTCCTTCTGGAACTTCTTATTTTTCTTCATATTCATGATCATGACCTGCATGCCTGCGCCCCGCTCTTCTCTGGCCTGCTCCAGGATCTCCAGCAGCTTTTCCTGGGGAAGGTTCTTATCCAGCAGATACGCCTTTTTATTGCGCCCGGTCGGCACCTGGTACTGCCGCTCCAGAAGGAGCATGACGATCCGTTCGAATCCGATGGAAAATCCCACGGCCGGGGTAGCCTGACCCGTAAATCTTCCGATCATCTCGTCATAGCGTCCGCCGCCGCCCACAGAGCCGCCGAATTCATCCATGGAGATCTCAAAGATCGTGCCCGTATAGTAGGACATCCCTCTCACCAGCGTGGGGTCGAAGCTGATCTTAAAATCCGCCTCCTTCGCGCGCTCCACACTGCTTATGATCGTTTCCAGCGATGCCGCCGCGTCCGCCGGGAGATAACCTTCCAGCTTCTGGCCGCACCAGCGCACGCCTTCCACATCATTCGTAATCTCCTCAAACATCTGCAGGTATGTGTCCACCGATTCCTTCGCATAGCCATTTTCCTCTAATTCCGCCCGGATCCCGTCAAGACCGATCTTGTCCATCTTATCCAGGGTGATGAATATCTTGTCATAATCCGCTTCGTCAAATCCGCTGTAAGCCGCCATCGCCTTTAAGAAGCGCCGGTCATTGATGCGGATCGTAAAATCATGAAATTCCAGCTTTCCGAGCAGCGTAGTGGTAGCCAGGATCAGCTCGATCTCCGCCAGATTCGAGGACTCTCCCAGGATATCGATGTCACACTGCATAAACTGCCGAAACCGCCCTCTCTGGGGACGGTCCGCCCTCCATACATTGCCGATCTGCAGCGCCTTGAAGGGGGACGGCAGATCATTTGCATTGGCCGAATAATAGCGGGAAAGGGGGACCGTCAGATCATAGCGCAGTCCGCCGTCCACCACGTCCGCTTCCTCCTTCGCCTGGTCCAGCTTCAGCTTCTCCCCCCGCTTCAAGATCTTAAAGATCAGCTTTTCGTTGTCTCCGCCCTGCTTGCTTGACAGGTTCTCGATGTGTTCCACGCAGGGCGTCTCAATGGAACTAAACCCAAATGACTTGTAGGTCTCCTTGATCAGGCCCACACAGTAATCCCGGATCTCCATTTCCTCCGGAAGCATGTCCTTCATCCCGGTCACGGGCTTTTTCTTCAATGCCATAGTCGATGGATCCTTTCTTTCCTTCCAAATTCCGCTGGCATACCCAAGGGCATCCCACCATGGCCATCCGGCCGTTTCACAAGGTATACCCAAGGGCATCCCATTATGGCCATCCGGCCGTTTCACAAGGTATACCCAAGGGCATCCCATCATGGCCATTCGGCCGTTCCACATACCATTGTATTTTCCGCAATGCGATATGTCAAGCATTTCGTTACAATTCGCCCCCCAACCCGCCTTGAATCTGGAAGCATTGAAGCCAAAGAAGGAAACATGCACCTACCATCCCAACTCCAACAGCCAGTGATTTAATAGTCTCTCCCTGTCCTTCTCTTCCGCCTCTGAGTCTTTCGGGCTTCTATACTCGCCCTTGATGTTGCCGTCTACAATATACAATACTCTGGAACACTTTGCGGCTACCTTAGCGTCATGGGTCACCATCATGATCGTTGTTCCCTCTTCGTTTAGCTTCACCAGCTCCTCCATGACCTCATTGGACGCAGTTCTGTTCAAGGCTCCGGTCGGTTCGTCCGCAAACAGGACCTTCGGGCTGTTGATCATGCTCCTGCAGATGCAGGCTCTCTGAAGCTGCCCTCCCGAGACTTCATTGATGTCGTTATCAGCAATGTCGATAATCCCCAGCTTACGCATGAAATCCTGTCCGCGCCGGGCCGTTTCCTTACGTGTTTCGGTATTTTTCTTAGATTGTACCGCGGGAAGGATAATATTGTCGAGCACGGTCAGATTTTTCAGCATATACATCTGCTGAAAGATAAAACCCATTTCATGCAGGCGCAGATCCGCAAGCTCCTTTTCCCCCATTTTCGCAATGTTCCTTCCGCAGAATTTTACTTCGCCCGCGGTAATAGAGTCCATGCCCGAAACGGCATACAAAAGCGTGGATTTCCCCGAGCCTGAGGGGCCCATGACGGCTGCCATTTCGCCTTCCGAAACGGTAAAGCTTACATTTTTCAAAACGTTGTTCTGGCGTTTGTTTACGATATATGTTTTACAGAGGTCTTTTACTTCTAAGATATTCATAGTCGTTTCCTTTCTTATTCAAAATGACTCAAAATGATTAAAACCTATTCCATGCTGGCAGTGTCGGAGGACTTGATCTTTCTTGTGTAAAGCGAGGTCAGGAACGCACTTACCGTTGTTGTGGCAAGAATGACTGCAGGGAAGATCAGATACATTTCAACAGGATCGATCATGTAGTCAACCGCAAGCTCCATCCCCATCATTTGAAAGATCGGGTCAATGCACAGGTGGGTCAGGGGCATTGCGAAAATTTCGCCGATCAGCACAGCCATGATTCCCACGAATAAAAACCGGAAAGTATGGTATACATAGATTTTTCCGTTTCGTGTGCCTACGGCTTTCATGAGTGCAATTTCGCCCTGCTCCTTTGCGATAAAAGAGCGCTCCATAAGTACGGTTATGAGTGCGGCTAATACGATTGTGAGAACCCCTACAAGGGATTTTACCGCATCAAGAGCTCCCCCGACACCGATCATATCCGCGGTTGCTTCGGCGCAGGTTCTTACATTTTTATAATCGGGAAAAATCCTCTGGATTTCTTCCATTCTCCGTTCGATTTCCCTGCTGTCAGGATGATCCGTAAAGGTGATCTGCGTACCATCGACACTGGCAGCCGCCTGAACGTAATTGATATACGCATCGCTGTGAAGCCTGATCCCTTTACCCTGCATATTCATAGACTGGAAAAACGCCGAAATGATATATTCCTTCTCTCCGTCAATGGTTTTGATCGTAACAGTATCACCAATATCTGCGTTCAGCTTATCCGCGGCAATCCGAGTGATGGCAATTTCATCGGTATTCTGCGGTGCTGTTCCTGCCGTGTATTCGTACATATCCATTGTGGAGCCTGTGCCTTGATAGATACAGATATTGCTCTCGTCTTCTCCGAAAGAGACGGGCAGGATGAACATCATTTCCTGATAGCATTTTGCAGGAATACCGTGCTCTGCAAGCGTCTGTTCCATTTCGTCAAGGTGCTTTTCAAGCTTTTCGTGTCCGTCTTCCAGCATACATTCCGCAATGATTTTACTGTCCAGATAAATATCGCAGTCTGCCCATCCAAATGTTGCGGCAAGACTGCCGCTGTTCATGGTAGAAACCGTTGCCGAAAGGATCAGCAAAAGAGACAGACACAGGAAGAATGTGAGCGTGATGATGCCATAACGCCTGGGGCTGCTTACCATATCATTCAGCGCAAGGAACGGCGCCATCGTAAGCCTGGATTTCCCCAGACTCATAAGGCTCTTTTTGCGGAAACGCTCCCCGGTCTGGCCGTTTCTGATCGCGTCAATGGGCGTCAATTTCTTCACCCTGCCTGTACAGCCATAGCAGAACCATAAAATGACCGCGACGACAAGAACAGCACAGACAATGTTTACCAAAACCGGACTCTGATTTCCGACAATGATGTTCTGCGAGGAAACGCTCATCAGCATTTTACCAAAGGGGAAGCTGAGGACAAGTCCGACCGTTGCACCGATGGTAGAAAGCCCCATATATTTCACCAGGTACAAGCCCCGGATTTTGAAATTGCCGATGCCAATCGCTTTCATGACTCCGATTTCACGGAATTCCTCCGAAAGCGTAAAGGAAATGGTAAAACGCAAAACCACAAATGCGATGATAATAAGAATCATACTTACCATCAGCAGAAGACCTACCACGATCATATCAAAAACATAGGTGAATTTCATAGTGGCTCTGTCCATTGTGAGAGCGCTGTTGTCTACAAGCGGTTTGATCTGCGGCAGAACCGTTTCCATATCGGAAGAATAGATGTAAACAAGCGTACCGCCGTAATATTCTTCTGTGTTTTCTGCGGAAAGGAAGCTCTCAAAATCCTCCTTGCTTATGATATAACGGGTAAATGTCAGCTGCTTTGAGCCGAAAAGCGCGTCCTTTATTTTATCCGCAAGGACAAATTCACGGCGCACGCCGTTACATTCTATGGTAAGCTGATCGCCCACATCAATACCGCGTGCGTCCGCTTCCCCCTCCGACATATAAAATTCGCCCGGCCTGACCGTTTCAAGGATACTGCCGTCGGAAAGGAAATAATTCATACAAATGTCACTGTGAACCAGATTCGAACCCTTGCTGACGATATCCTCGTTCCCATAGATAAAATTGTCGGACGATAAAAACAATACGTTTTCCGTTGCATAACGATCTACCGCGCTTGCCTGGCTTACCGTTTCATCAATGTCAACCACAAGATTTTTATTCATGGCAGCCGCAGCATAATCAGGCGCATCCGCCATTTCAAAATAGCTGTCCAGTGCCGTGGTAACATTGATGATGTTGTTTACACTTGACGCTACAAACATTGTGGCAAGAATCATAAATAACAGAAGAATGATGTTCATTGCCCTTTTTCGTTTTAAGTCCTTTTTCAGTATGTTTAGATACATTCTTTTACTCCTCTCTTGCTTCTGAATCGATTCCGCAAGAGATATACTAACACCAAAATTATGAAATAATCCTTAAATGCAGAAACCTCAGAGTCACGAAAGATAACCCTGAAGTTCCTATACCCATTATGCTTTTCTGACGACGATCGTCACGCAAAAAAGATCTTCCTTCATCCCGGCAAAGATTTCACCGTCCATTTTACGCATCAATGTTTTGCAGATATAAAGCCCCAGGCCGCTCCCTTTCCTGCCGGTGCTGTTGCTTCCGCGGTAAAAGGAATCGAAAAGATTGGGAAGCTCCTCTTTTTTCAGACTGCATCCCGAGTTCTCGATCTGTATTAATTTACAGTCCTCTTCCTCCCCGAAGGAAATGCGGATTCTTTTGCCATCACCGTATTTTATGGCATTTTCCATCACATTCTGCAGGACCTCGGCCATACGGTCCTGATCCCCTTTAACAAGACATTCTGTAATTTCATCCACCTGAAATTCCGTGTGGATGACGGACAGCTTCTCCTTATAATAGCTTTCTGTGGCTTTTATAACCTCTGAAAGGTAATACTCTCCCATATGCACTTCCAAATTCAGGAAATCTTCTCTGGATGCTGTTACAATTTCATTCACGTATCCCTTTATTTCCTTCACATTCCTTGCAATGCCCCGGAAAGCGGCATCCTTTCTCTCCTGTGTATCATACAGATCCTCCGACAGCGCTTTCGAATACAATTCAATAGAAGAAAGCGGCGTTTTGATATCATGGGACAGAGACAGGATCAATGCCTTCCGCTCCTTTTGAAATGCAAGCTCTTTCTCTTTTGTTTCCTCCAGCTTTTCGCGAAGCATGTCCATTCCCCACAGGAAACGCCCGAACAGCTTGCTTTTTTCTTCTTTCACAGGCATGGACAGATTCCCTTTCGCCAGCTCGTAAGGCAGATCACGCATATCCTGGAAAGGTTTTAAGACTTTTGTATACACGTACACGAGCACGATATTGGTCACGAGCATCATCCCCAGCAATGAGAGATTGATGTACCAGGGCAGACTCGTACTTCTCTCCTCCGCATATTCGATCCGATACAGTTTGCCGGCTATTTCTTCCACCAAATACTCGTGATCACAGGCTTCTCCGGCAGCAAATTCCCGGATTCCCATGATCGTCTCATACTGATCGAAACGCATTGCTTCTATTTCCGAGGCCTCTAATTTTTGTTCTTCTATTTCTTTGACCGCACGCTTTGCTTCCACAAGATATAATTTTCCGCCGCTGTCATGATTTTGATAAAAATACAGTCTATTCGCGGACAACAGGAGCAATATCTCAGCAAGGGCGATCCAAAGCATAAAAAGCTTAAACTTATTCAAACCGATACCCAACTCCCCACTCTGTGATGATATGCTTAGGGCTTTTGGGTTCTTCTTCTATTTTTTCCCTGAGCCGCTTAATATGTACCGTCAGTGTCTGAAGCTCCGAATCACTGTCGCTTCCCCAAACGGTATTGAATAAATATTCCTTCTTCATCGTTACATTCTTATTCTCGATCAGCAGCTTTAACAGCGCGAACTCCTTTTCGGTCACTTCCTTTTTCCGCCCGTCTACAGATACCGTCTGCTGCACAGTGTTCAATCGGATATTCCCCTCCACAATCTCTGCCTGACCATATTTTCTTTTAAAAATGCCGTTGATCTTGGCAATTAAAATATCGATATCATAAGGTTTCTCAATGTAATCGTCCGCGCCAAGATTTAAGCCTTTTAACTGATCGTTCTTTTCCACCCTGGCGCTGGCGATCAGAATATGGGTATTGGAAGTCTCCCTGATCCTGGAACAAACCGCAAATCCATCGATTCCGGGAAGCATGATATCCAAAATGATCACTCTGGCTCCGTATTTTTCATACAATTCCAGAGCTTTTTCCCCGGTCCGGGCCACACTCACCGTGTAATTCTCCTTACGCAGAAAATCACACAGCAGAGTACCGATTTCCTTGTTATCTTCTACAATTAATATATCCAACATCTTTCCTTACGTATCCTTCCTTGCTCTTCTTACACCTCAGAATCCAAAGAAAAAGAGCCCCAACATTCCTGTCAAGGCTCTGGTAAATCCTTCTTAATGGGTTCGACAGGTTGCTTACTACTTCCAAAAGCGTACAACAAAAACTCTTTCTAATCCGCAAAAAGTTTCCGTTTTCTCTCAATCATTTCGTCTATTTTTTGTATATAGAGAGCCACATCCTTCACATTCTCGCTTCGCTCAATCCCCCCGTCCGGATAAACCCGCTTTGACATGCTGCCTGCTCCGCAAGCAATAATAGTCTGCACTTCCTCCATAATCAGTATATTATAAATCCCGGCCTTGTCAGCCTTTGCATAGCCGACATTTTCAAAATTCCCGGCAATATTTTTCTGCCGGTACAGATAATAGGGAACCATCCCCATCCGTTTTGCCGCATCCGCGCTGTCCTGGATCATCTGGGAAATCTCCCGGTGTTCCAGATTGCACGCTTCGCTTTTCTCCTGCCCCATCTGCGCCGCCCGCTTGACTGCAAGGGAATGTACGGTGAGGCTGTCCGGGCGCAGGGCTTCGATCTGCCGGAGGGTATCCTGCATATCCGCCGCGGTTTCACCCGGAAGCCCGGCGATCAGATCCATGTTGATATTGTCAAAGCCCAGCTCCCGGGCCAGCCAGAAGCTTCGGATCACATCCTCCACCGTATGCCGCCTTCCGATCCGGTCCAGCGTCTTCTGCTGCATGGTCTGGGGATTGACCGAGATCCGGGTGATTCCGTGACGCCGAAGTACTTCCAGCTTTTCCCGCGTAATGGCATCCGGCCGTCCCGCTTCCACCGTATATTCCAAAAGCCCCTTCCCGGATACGGCCTCGGGAAAGGTGTCCTCTGCCAGGGACAGCAGCCTGTCTAACTGGGAGGCATCCAATGTTACAGGCGTTCCGCCGCCGATATAGACCGTATCTGGTTTTCTGCCGGAGGTCATAGCCCCGACGGCACGGATTTCCCGGAACAGGGCGTCCAGATAATCCTCCGCCCGATCCTTCCACAGCCCGATGGGCGAGGAACTGAACGAACAGTAGGAACAGATACTGGGACAAAACGGGATGCCGATATACAGGCTGAATCCGTTCTTATAATCCAGCCTGTCCAGCAGTACCTTCTCCCGCTCCGCGATCTGAGCCGCGAGCCGTGCCTTTTCTTCGGAAACCTGATATTCCCGCTGCAAGAAGGCTGTGATCTCCTCCTCCCCGTCCCCGGCTTTCAGACGGTTCATGGCCAGCTTCACAGGGCGGACTCCGGTGAGAGTCCCCCAGGCAAGCTGCTTCCCCGTATAGGCCGCCAGCCAGTCATAGATCCGCCGGGTCACCTGCTTTTTCCGCTCATTCCTGTCCCCGCCCGTCAGACGAAGCGCGGCATGATCCGCAGAGCCCTGCGCCTGTTCCCGCAGTCCTTCCGCACGGCAGGGCATATCCTGCTCCCCAGCGTCCTCTTCCAGTTTCGGCAGTTCCTCTGCTCTGACCGGCGCTCCCGTTTCCACACTCAGATCCGGCATCACGGAAAAACAAGAACCTCCGTCCAACACAAGGTTTACAAGAGGTTCCTGCTCTTCATTCACGGTCTGCCTGATCTCCGCCTCCGGAAAAAAGGCTTTTACCATATGAAACATGTTATAGGTATACAGGGTTTCTTTACACGAAACCGCTGCCGATTTACATCCATTCGTACTCATAAGTCATTCGTTTTCTTTGAAGCTGTTCTCTCAAAATAAGGATTGTATTTCAGTTCGTCTCCGATCGTCGTTGCCTCCATATGCCCCGGATACACCACCGTATCCTCCGGAAGGATAAAAAGCTTCTTCTGGACGGAATCAATCAGCTGTCTGCTGTTTCCGGTTGGGAAATCCGTCCTGCCGATGGACTCCCGAAACAGGGTATCCCCGCTGAACAATACCTTCTCCCCGGGCAGATAATAACAGCATCCGCCGATGGTATGCCCCGGCGTATGGATCACCTGGAACCGCAGCCCGGCAAGCTCCAGACACCCGCCGTCCTCTGTATAGGACGCCCCGGAATACGTGTATGGCCTTCCAAAGTCCGCAGACGCATTCATGGTGGCATCTGTCAGCAGCACTGCCTCCTCCCGGTGCGCGTAAACCGGAAGCCCCGGAAATTCCTTCACGAATCCATCGATCCCCATGATGTGGTCGAAATGTCCGTGGGTCAGCAGAATCCCCCGGAAATCCAGGCCCTCTCTGCGGATCTGCTCCGTGATTTCCGATGAATACACCGCCGCGTCGATCAGAACACATTGCCTGGTCTCTTCATGGATCACAAGGTAACAATTGGTACTCACCATGCCAAGTACAAAATTTCGAATCTTCATCATAATTCCTGTTTTCGTCCTTTCCGTGTCAGTCAGGCATGTCTGCTTTCTGCCTCAAAACCGCGGCGCGGCATCTCAGATGCCGCGTCTGGTACAGCCATGCTTATCCTGCCGTCCTTTCAATATCGATCACCCCTTCGAGCTGGCGCACCTTCTCGATCACCTTATCCAGCTCTTCTCTTCCATGAACGATAAATCCCATGTCAAATGTAGCGGTTCCTTTTTTGTTCGTCCTTACATTCATAGACTTCACATCCAGCTTGCCCTCGGTGAATATCTTGGTGATCTCCATCAGAAGCCCCTGGCGGTCATCGGTGAAGATCTTGAGCTCCGCCAGATACTGTCCGCCGCTCTCATTCTCCGGAGTCTCGCCCCATTCCACATCGATCAGACGCTCCCGCTCCGCATCGGAGAGATGCAGCATATTGACACAGTCCGTCCGATGGATGGTCATGCCTTTGCCCCGGGTCACGAATCCCACGATCTCATCCCCCGGCACCGGATTGCAGCACCTTGGGAAACGCACCGCCACATCCGCGATCCCGCGCACCAAGATCCCGCTCTTGGACTTTGCCACATGGACCTTCTGGTTGGCGCTGTCATAGATCTTGCTCAGGATCAGCTCCTCTGCCAGTTCCTTCTTGTGCTCCTTTTCGTATTCCTCCTGGAGGCGGTTCACCACCTGGCCCTCCTTGAGCCCGCCGTGCCCGACTGCCGCCAGGACCGCGTCCCAGTCCCGGAAGCCGTATTTTTTCTGGACCACCTGCTGGTACTTCGGCTTGAGCACATCCGCCATATTGATGGATTTCATCCGGCAATAGGAAGAGATCAGATCCTTCCCCCGGACAATATTTTCTTCCTTAAATTCCTTCTTAAACCACTGATTGATCTTGGATTTTGCCTGGGGACTCTTCACGATATTGAGCCAGTCCCTGCTGGGCCCCTTGGAATTCTGAGAGGTCAGCACCTCAATGCGGTCCCCGTTCTGGATTTTATAATCAATGGTCACCAGCTTTCCGTTCACCCTGGCCCCCACCATCCGGTTGCCCACCGCGCTGTGGATGGCATAGGCAAAGTCTACGGGTGTGGAGCCGTTGGGCAGGCTTTTCACATCCCCGTTGGGAGTGAAGCAGTATACATCCTCCGTAAACAGATCCAGATCGCCCTTTAACAGGCTTAAAAACTCCCGGTTGTCGGACATGTCCCGCTGCCACTCCAGGATCTGCCGCAGCCAGCTCAGCTTCTCCTCCTCCTGGGTTTTCGTACTCTTGCTGGAATCCCCGCCCTCTTTGTATTTCCAATGGGCCGCGATTCCGTATTCGGCCGTCTTATGCATCTCCTCCGTCCGGATCTGAATCTCAAAGGGCTGCCCGGAGGGCCCCATCAGCGTCGTATGAAGGGACTGGTACATATTCACCTTGGGCATGGCGATGTAATCCTTGAACCTGCCCGGGATCGGCGTATACATCTCGTGGATCACGCCCAGCGCCGCATAGCAGTCCTTCACCGAATCCACGATGATCCGCACGGCAAACAGGTCATAGACCTGATCCAGCGTCTTATTCTGGAGCACCATTTTTTTGTAAATGCTGAAAAAATGCTTGACCCGCCCATAGACCTTCGCATGAATGTGGGCATTTTCCATATGCTGGGAAACCTCTGCCACGATCTGCTGCACGAACTCTTCCCGCTTTGTCTTCCGTTCATTGAGGTCGCTGACCAGCTGTCCGTACACCTCCGGCTGGGAATACTTCAGCGACAGGTCGTCCAGCTCGATCTTGATCTTGGAGATCCCAAGCCGCTGTGCAATGGGCGCATAGATGTCCATGGTCTCCCTTGCCTTTTCCTGCTGCTTCCTTGGGATCATAAATTCCAGAGTACGCATATTATGCAGACGGTCCGCCAGCTTGATGATGATCACCCGGATGTCCTTGGCCATGGCCAGAAACATCTTCCGCAGATTCTCCGCCTGGATCTCCAGCTTATCCTTGGAATAGCTGAGCTGTCCCAGCTTGGTCACCCCGTCCACCAGGAGAGCGACCTCTTCCCCAAATTCCCGGGAGATATCCTCCAGCGTCACGTCCGTATCCTCCACCACGTCATGGAGCATCCCTGCCGCGATGGTTTCCTTATCCATCTCCAGGTTGGCAAGAATGATCCCCACCCACATGGGATGGATCAGGTAAGGCTCTCCGGACTTGCGCACCTGGTCCTGATGCGCTTCCTTCGCCAGATGGTACGCCTTCTCGATCAGGCTGATATCGGCGGAAGGATGGTACTTCCGGATCCGGTCCACCAACGCCTGATATAAAACGTCAGGGTCTTGATAATCCTCAGGATTCATGACCGCATGTCCGTCAACCGTTCCAAGACTTTTATTTATCGTTTCGTATTCCATTATCCCTGCCATATCAATTCCCCACTTCCTTTCCTGAGCAGATCCTGGCTTACACCCCGGCCGGGGCGTGCTTCGGCTACTCTTTCTAAACAAAATATAACTTTAAGTATAACATTTTTTTTCAGATTGTAAAGCCTTTCTTTACCGGTAATTCACCACCGTGATCTGCAGGCTCCTTCTCCCCATATACGCATTCACCGACGGATAATATGTAAACGCCATCTTGCTTTTATGCTTCATATATTCCATGCATGCACCGACATCTCCGAAATATACCGCATCCATCCGAAGCCCTCTGGCATCCTCCACTTGAAATTTCAGCACATTCTGGTTCTTTCCCACGATCCTTGGGGATATCACGCGCAGGTTTTTTTCCACGAATAAAGGCTTGGAGTTTCCCTTTCCAAAGGGCTCCAAAAGCTCCAGCTCTTCCACCAGCTTCTGCGATAAATAGGCGATCGGAAGCTGCATGTCAATGGATACCTTCTCGATCAGATCCTCCTCCGTCAGTCTCGACAGCTCATTGATCCGCTTCCGGAATACCTCCACATTTTCCTCGGGCAGAGACAGTCCTGCCGCAAGCTTATGCCCCCCGAATCTGGTAAACAGCTCCCTGCACCGGTTCATCTCCTCGAACATATGATAGCTCTCAATGGAACGCCCGGAGCCTTTCACTCCCTCCTCCGCGGAGGTCAGCACAAAAACCGGGCGGTAATACCGCTCCCGGATACGCCCGGCAATGATCCCGGCAATACTCTCATGGCAGTCCGGCAGATAGACCACCAGGACCTTGTCCTCCTTCAGAGCGGAATTTTCGATCATCTCCACGGCCTGCTCCACGCCCTGCTCTGTCATATCCTTGCGGCTGTCATTGAGCTCCTTCAATTCCTCCGCCAGACGGGATGCCTCCTGGGCGTCCTTCGCGTTCAGAAGGGCCAGAGCGCGCTTGGCTGTATCCAGTCTGCCGCTGGCATTGATGCAGGGCCCCAGAACAAATCCGATGTGATAGGCGCTGATCCGGTCCGCCGGTACTCCGGTACACTCGATGAGTGCTTTGAGTCCCTCGTTCCGGGTATTTTTCAACATATTCAGCCCGGTTTTCACAAAGATCCGATTTTCTCCCTGGAGGTCCATCACATCCCCCACCGTGGCAATGGCCACATGCTCCATGAGATGCCGGATCCTGCCCGGATCCTCCTTCCTGGCCCGGTAGAGTGCCTCCACCAGCTTAAAGGCCACTGCCGCCCCGCACAGTCCCTTGAACGGGTAATCACAGTCCGGACGGTGGGGATCCACCACCGCGTCCGCCGGAGGCATCTGGTAGCTCCTCCCTTCTTCGGTTTCCAGATAGGGAATCTCATGGTGGTCGGTGACGATGATGGTCAGCCCATGCTCCTTCCCATACGCGATCTCATCGAAAGCCGCAATCCCGTTGTCGCAGGTGATGATCGTATCGATCCCGTCCTCCAGCGCCTTGTCGATCAGCATTTTGTTCAGCCCGAAGCCGTCCCGGATCCGGTCCGGAATGTCCGCGTCCACATCCGCCCCCAGCCCGGACAGGCCTTCCAGAAGGATATAAGACGCGTTGACCCCGTCAATATCATAGTCTCCGATCACCCGGACCGGCACATGCGCCTGGAGCTTCTCTTTCAGGATCTCCACGGCCCTGTCCATATCCTTCATCCGCATACCGTCGTGCAGGTCCGCGTCAGTCCCGTTCAGATAGCTGCCGATCTGAGCGTCCTCCGTCACATCCCGATTGCGAATCAGCCTGGCAAGGATTGGAGAAATATGATACTTTGCGGCAATCCCGTTAAAATCTGCTTTTTTCATCGTTACAAACCATTTTTCCATGATCGCATCCTTTTCTTTCTTCGTATTCACAGGGACGACGGGGCTGCCTTCCCTATTCCGCAGCTATAGAAAAGCTGCCTCCCTCCTGTTCAAGATCGGAAGGAGACAGCCTGTCCCTTTTTATTTCAGTGCTTCTGTTCAGAAGCTTCACAGATACACCCGTTTTTTACTCATTGGAAGGCGGAATTTATTTTCCCGCTGCCGCCTTTTTCCCCTCACGGCTCTTCATGATGTACCACAGCGCACCCGTGATACATACAGAAGAATAGGCGCCGCATACGATACCTACCATCAGCGGCAGGGCAAATTCCTTGATGGAGCTGACGCCCATGATGAACAGCACCAGCACCATGACAAAGGTCGTCAGGGAGGTGTAGATACTTCTTGTCAGCGTCCGGGTGATACACCGGTTCACCAATTCATCCAGGCCCTCATTTTTCTTCTTCGTGTGCAGTTCCTCACGGATCCGGTCGAAGATGACAATGGTGGCATTGATGGAATATCCGACAATGGTCAGCATACACGCGATAAAGGTATTTCCCACGGAAACCCTGGCCACCACATAGAATGCCAGCACGACCAGCACGTCGTGGAGAAGCGCCGCCACCGCGCTGGTAGCAAATCGGATATCCTTAAACCGGAACCAGATGTACAGCAGCATACAGATCGTAGCCACGATCACCGCCACGATGGCATCCTGGCGCATCTCGGAGCTGACGGTGGCACTGATATTTTCTGTCGCGATCTTTGCTTCGTCCGCATGGAAATTGCTGGTCATTGTGGTATTAAATGCCTCACGCTTGTTCAGATCCAGTGTCTGGGTCTTGAAGATCACCTGATTGGTGCCTTCCACCTTCTGTACCTGTACGTTGTTATCTCCGGTTACATCTTCAATTACCGGAACGATCTCCTGGTCGATCTCCTCCAATGTATATTCTTTATCAAAGGTCACGCTTGTTGAGGTACCGCCCTTAAATTCCAGGCTGTAATTCATCACGCCTTTTCCCTGCGCGCCGTTGACTCCCATAAATACGAATCCCACTACGATCAGCAGGACGGAAATCCCGAAGAACAGTCTTCTCTTTCCCAGAAAATTGACAGTCGCCTGTTCCGCCTTCTTCGCATGTCCGTAGAACTTCTTGTCACGGATCCCCACTGCATAGAAGGAGTAAATGATGATCCTGGTGATCACCAGTGCCGTGAACATGGATACCACGATACCCATTGCCAGTGTCTGCGCAAAGCCTTTTACCGTACCGCTTCCCAGCCACTGCAGGACAAAGGCAGCGATCAGAGTGGTGATATTGCCGTCCAGGATGGCGGACATGGCCTTCTGGAATCCGGCATTTAAGGAACTCTTTACGCTTTTTCCTTCCGCCAGCTCCTCCCGGACTCTGGCGAAGATAATCACGTTGGCATCCACCGCCATACCGATCCCCAGGATGATACCTGCGATCCCCGGCAGAGTCAGTGTGATATCAAATGCATTTAACAGGACAAGGATCAGTCCCGTATAGATCAGCAGCGCAAGGCTGGACGCAAATCCGGGAAGCAGGTATGCCACGCACATGAAGATAAATACAATGGCAAGTCCGATGGCCCCGGCCTTCAGACTGGTGCTGATGGCTTCCTCACCGAGCTGTGCGCCTACCACGTTGGAACGCAGCTCTTCCAGCTCCAGGCTCAGTCCGCCGATCCGGATGGTGGAAGAGATCCTCTGCGCCTCCTCATAGCTCATGCTTCCCTCAATGACCGCCTGACCGTTCTTGATCTCCGCATTGACATTGGGCACGCTGATAAACTCACCGTCATAGTAGATGCCGATGCTTTCCTCTGCCTTATATGCCCGCTTGGTGGCCTCCGCAAACTTCTCGGTGCCTTCCGGAGTCATTTCCAGAGTAACCACATTCTGGTTCGCATTGGTCAGTTCATTGGTCTGCACCTGTGCGGAAGCGCTCTTTACATCCGTACCGGTGAGCACGATGGAGCCTTCCTCCTTCTGCATGTCTTCGATGGTCTTATTTAAAACATACTTGCCGTCCTTATAGGTATAGTTTTCCTTTCCCTCGCTGTCTGTCTCCGCGATAAAATACAGGGAACCCGGCTGGCCCAGTTCATCCAGGATCTCATTGGCATTGGTCACGCCCGGGATCTCGATGCTGATCCGGTCCTCTCCCTCCTGGTATACGGTTGCTTCCGTACTGTACTGCTCCACACGGCGCTGCAGCTTGTAGATGGTGTCTGCCATATCCTCCGCCGACGGAGCGCCGCCCTTTACCTGGTAGGTGATGCTGACACCGCCTTCCAGATCCAGGCCCAGCTTGATGTTCCTTGCCGCACCTGAACCGCCCTTTCCGAACCCGACCGCGGTCGTAAATCCCAGCAGACCGATCAGGACTACGATCAGGATCAGGCTGATAATGCCTTTACTTTTTTTCATGACTTTTTTTCCTTTCTGTATTACTTTCTCTTATGCATCCTCTGCGTGATCTGCCAGCGCGGCCTTGATCATAATGGCGCATTCCACTCTCTTGCGTTCCATCTCGCAGCTCACGTCATAAGTGTCATGGATGGTATGATGGAATTTGTAAGAATTTGCCATACAGCCTCCGCTGCAGTAAAAACGCGCAAAGCACGTTCTGCATTTTTCCTTGGAATACACGCTGCAGCTGCGAAATTCCCCGGCAATCTCCGGCCGGGTGATGCCGTCCGTGACATTTCCCATCCGGAACTGTTCATCCCCCACAAACTGATGGCAGGGATACAGATCCCCCCAGGGTGTTACCGCCAGGTATTCCGTGCCGGAACCGCATCCGGACAGCCTCTTTGCCACGCAGGGGCCGCCTTCCAGATCGATCATAAAGTGGAAAAACTGGAATCCCTTCCCTTTTCGTTCGTACTCGATGATCTGATCTGCCAAAATGTCATATTCCTCGAAGATCCGGGGCAGGTCGCTCTCCTGAATGGCATAGGGGTCGGTATCCTCACCCACCACAGGTTCAATGGAGATCTGCCGGAAACCCAGATCTACATAATGCATCACATCTTTGGAAAAGTCCAGGTTTTCTCTGGTAAATGTACCGCGGATGTAGTATTTTTCCTGATTCCGGCTCTCGGCCAGCCTCTGGAACTTGGGAACGATCAGGTCGTAGCTGCCGCTGCCGTTGGGGAAGGGCCGCATCCGGTCATTGATCTCCTTCCTCCCGTCCAGGCTCAGCACCACATTGTCCATCTCCCGGTTGACAAACTCCTGTACCTCGTCGTTAAGCAGTACCCCGTTGGTGGTCAGCGTAAACCGGAAATGCTTGTCATACTGCTGCTCCAGCTCTCTTCCATAAGCCACCAGCTCCTTCACCGTCTTCCAGTTCATGAGCGGCTCTCCGCCGAAAAAATCCACCTCCAGGTTGTGCCTGTTGCCGGAATTCTGGACCAGGAAATCCAATGCCTTCTTCCCGACCTCCAGGGACATCATGGCGCGCCGCCCGTGGTACTCCCCTTCCTCCGCAAAGCAATATCTGCAGGCCAGGTTGCAGTCATGGGCGATATGGAGGCACAGCGCCTTGACCACGGTCTTCCTCTGCTTCACTTCGTCTATATAGTCCTCATAAATGTCCTGAGTAAATAACTGTCCCGCCCTGGTCAGCTCTGTCACTGCCTCCAGCACCTCCGACACTTCCTCCTCCGGATAGCCCGGCAGTTCCCGCAAAAGGGCTTCCAGGGTCTCCGGACTGTTCAGCGTATCACAGGTATGGGAGGGATTCTGCCGCTCCAGGCAGGCGATCACATCATAGGCGGTCTTGTCCACCACATGGACAGAACCGCTGTTTACATCCAGGACGATGTTGTATCCATGATTCTGGTATTGATGTATCACGATATGCCCCGCTTTCTTCTTTATACATGGATAAAGCAGCGACTCCGGCCGCTGCCTTAAAATCTTATTCTGTCTATTTTTTATGCTCGCATGTCTGATTTCCCACGGTACAGGAAGTCTTGCATGCGGACTGACAGGACGTCTGACATTCTCCACATCCGCCTTTATTCACTGTATGGTTCAATGTCTGCGTATTCAGTGTCTTAATGTGTTTCATCTCTTCTCCTCCTACTCATCATGCTCTGCGGTTCTTCCGAAACCGCTGCTCCGCAATATTATAGCACAATGCCCTCTGATTTTAAAGCATTTTTTTGTAAAATGCCCTGTAACCTTTCACGGCCTCGTACAGATCCGCCTTGCTGGTCGCCTCCCAGGGGGCATGCATGCTCAGCACCGCCAGGCCGCAGTCGATCACTTCCATCCCGTATTTTGCCATGATATAGGCAATGGTACCGCCGCCCCCCTGGTCTACGGCGCCCAGCTCCGCGGTCTGGAAGGTCACATGATGTTCCTCCATGATCCGGCGGAGCTTCGCCATATATTCCGGGTTCGCGTCATTGGCCCCGGATTTGCCGCCGCTGCCGCTGTATTTGTTGAAAACCAGCCCGTTTCCCAGATAAGCGGAATTTTTCTTTTCAAAATATTTCTCAAAAGCCGGGTCATAGGCGGCGCTTACATCCGCGGACAGCATCCGGGAATGCAGAAGTGTCCGGCGCAGACGGAGGTCAAAGGGAACCTCCCGCATGGACGTTTTTCCGAATGCTTCCCCGGTCATGGCAAGGAGCTCGGCTGCCGCGTTTTCAAAAAAGCGGGACTTCATACCCGTGGCGCCGTTGCTCCCGGTCTCCTCCTTATCCACCAGCAGGCAGCAGGCCGTTCTTCCGCATCCTTGTGTCCCGGGTTCTTTTTCCCCGTCTCCCAGCAGCGCATACAATGCGGCAAATGCGCAGCTCCGGTCGTCCTGCCCGTAGGAGAGCACCATGCTCCGGTCCAGTCCGCATTCCCTTGCCCTCCCGGCGGGCACGATCTCCAGCTCCGCGGACAAAAAATCCTCCTCCTGAATCTGGTAGGTTTCGGACAGGATCCCCAGGATATGCTGCTTTACGTCCTGCTCCTTTACGGGCCGGTTTCCGATCAGCAGATCCATCTTCTCCGCGTCAAAAAAGTCCTTCACCTTCTGCTCATTCCGCTCTCTGCCGAGATGGGGCAGCAGGTCCGTGATCACGAATACCGGATCGTCCTCCTTCTCGCCCACAGACAGATGGACACAGGTTCCGTCTTTTCGGACGATAATTCCGTGCAACGCCAGCGGAAGCGCGAACCACTGGTATTTTTTGATCCCGCCGTAGTAGTGGGTATCCAGGTATACATTTCCGGCCGCCTCATAGCAGGGCACCTGTTTCAGGTCCAGCCTCGGGGAGTCGATGTGGGCGCCGATGATGTTCATGCCCTGTTCCAAAGGCTCTGTGCCGATCCGGAAAAAAGCGGCCGACTTCTCCATAAAGGAAATATACACCTTGTCGCCGGGCTTCAAGGACTCTCCTTGATGGATCATCTGCAGGATATCTCTGTATCCCGCCTCCCGTGCCATGCGGACGGACTCTGCGGCGCACTCCCGCTCCGTTTTTCCCGCATCCAAAAAACGGCGGTATCGAATGCTCAGTTCTTCTACCGCCGCCAAATCTTGCTCATTATAAAAATTCCATGCGTTTTTTCTCTCCATACCATCTGCTCCTTTTATAAACTGAATCTATCATAGTATGGAGAAAATCCCTATTTTTATTCCTGCTTCATAAAGGATTGCTGCACTTTACCTCATATCCTTCAAAAACGCACGGTAGCCTTTGTAAGCTTCGTATACATCCGCCTTGCTGGAAATCTCCCAGGGCGCGTGCATGCACAGGACGGCCACACCGCCGTCGATCACTTCCATGCCGTATGCGGCCAGTATGTAGGCAATGGTACCGCCGCCGCCTGCGTCGATCTTGCCCATCTCCGCCATCTGGAAGCCCACATGATTGTCATCGAATACCCGGCGCAGCTTTGCGATATACTCCGCATTGGCGTCATTGGAGCCGCTCTTTCCGCGTGATCCCGTATGCTTGGTAAACACAGGCCCTCTTCCAAAGAAGCTGGAAGACCTTTTTTCGTATACGTCCGTATACATGGGGTCATAGGCCGCGCTCACATCGGAGGAGATCATGGTGGAATGCGCCAGGGCACGGCGCAGCTTTAGCTCGGAGAAGCCTTCCAGCTTTTCATACAGCTCTGCCACCGCATTTTCAAAGAATCTGGAATGCATTCCGGTTGCCCCTACGCTGCCGATCTCTTCCTTATCCACCAGGATGCAGCAGGCCGTGCGGTCTACCTGCTCCGTATCCAGCATGGCTGCCAGGGAGGTATACGCGCAGATCCGGTCGTCCTGTCCGTAAGCCATGATCATGCTGCGGTCCAGTCCGCACTCCCTTGCCTTTCCTGCGGGCACCACTTCCAGCTCCGCAGACATCAGGTCTTCCTTCTCAATGTGGTAGGTCTCCCGGAGCAATTTCAATATCTGCGCGGCAGCAGCGTCCTTCTCCTCTCCTGCCAGCGGCCTGCTTCCGATCAGGATGTCCAGGTTTTCCCCTTCCACCACCACGGAAGCCTTCTTCTCCATCTGCTTGGAAGAAAGATGTACCAGAAGGTCGGTCACCACAAAAACCGGGTCCGTATCCTGTTCCCCGATGGAAATGGTCTCTCTCGTCCCGTCCTTTCTCACCACCACCCCGTGGATCGCCAGAGGCACCGTAACCCACTGGTATTTCTTGATCCCGCCGTACTAGGGGGTCTCAAAATAAGCAAATCCGCTTTCTTCATAGAGCGGGTTCTGTTTCAGGTCCAGGCGCGGGGAATCGATGTGCGCCCCCAGAATGTTCATGCCGTTTTCCAGGGGCTTAGTCCCAATCTGGAACAACGCAATGGATTTTTCCATCCATGCCGCATAGACACGGTCTCCGGGCTTGAGCTGCTCTGCCGTGTATAAATTGCGGTAGCCCTTTTCCTCGGCCTGGCGGATGATCTCGGTCACACACTCCCGTTCCGTCTTGCCGGCATCCAGAAAGGCACGGTAGTCCCCGCACACCTTCTCCAACGCATCCAGCTCGTCCGCTTCATAGGTCAGCCATAAATTTTTCTCTTTCATCTTTTGCCTCCTAAAAGTTTCCAGCTGTGCGGTTGGATGCTCCAAGGAGCATCCAACCCACTTATCCATTCGCAAAAACCGTGCTGACGCACTCTTACGTCTGCTAACGCAGCCGCTTTTTGCTCATTAATAAGTGGGTTGCTG
>CATLCV010000075.1 GCA_949893755.1 uncultured Lachnospiraceae bacterium
TCCTGAACGCATACCATATTTTATATTCCGGTAATGCTTCGGAAAGCTTAAGCTCTTTATTCGATGAAACCGGCCCCTTTGACAATCCTGAACTATTTTCGGAATCAGATGCAGTGCTTTTGCTGCACCCTCCCAGTAAGATTACTGTGCCTCCCAAGATGATTACTGCATTTTTTAATTTGAATCTTTTGTTCATTCTTTTTTCCTCCCACTTTTTTTGTTTTGACTCTTCTTCTATAACTTAGACACAACGAAAATCATAAAAGTTTTACAAGTGTCAAAAAATATATTGCATAGGCATAAAATAGCCTATGTAGTTCATTAACATTATATATCTATATGGTATACAATTCAAGTAAATTTTAAAGTGTATAGGCGGTAAACCATGGAATTAAATTATTATGAAATCGGACAGCGTATCCGAAGATACCGGAAGGCATGCGGCCTTTCCCAGGAACAGCTGTCAGAAAAGGTCGCAATCTCCCCGACGCATATGAGCCATATCGAGACCGGCAGCACCAAGCTGAGCCTGCCGGTTTTTATTAAAATTGCAGATGTGTTATCCATACAGACAGATTCTCTCCTTTCGGACAGCCCCCGGGTCAATCGGACAAATCTTGGCAGTGAGATTACGAATCTGCTGGATTCCTGCTCTGTAAAAGATATGTATATTATGCTTGATACGATCAAAACACTTAAAACCTCATTAGAAAAGCACAACCGGCAATAGGAATCGCACTCTGCCGTTTTTGAATATAGTAAAAACAGCGGAATATTCTTCACAAATAAAGAATATTCCGCTGTTCTATATCAGTTACAAATATTTTTACCGGATATCTGGACGAGATCACCCTGCCGGCGCCCATATAGTGCCCCATGCATCCTGCAAAGTTCCCTGATTCGCATCGTAATAAAATGTCTTGCTGTCTCCGCTTTCCAAATATCCTGTTACTTCACGTCCGCTGCCTGTCATCTGGAATTCATTTCCTTCTATAAATTGCAGCGAATATGCCGTTACTCCATCCGAAACTGCAGCAGTACCGTCTACAACCATCTGATATTTAATTTCAGATCCTTTCCCTGTGCCACTGCTAAATTCCACATAGGTTGCAACGCCCGCCGGGTCAATGGTAAGTGAACCTCTTCCTCCCCCTGCGCTTGCCGCATAACTAAAAGACCCGACAGGAAATCCTACATTTTCCATCGATGGTTCTGACATCTGTCCTTCCATTGCCTGTCCATTCGGCACTTGCTCCTCTGGCACTTGCCCTTCCGTTGCCTGTCCTTCCGGCGTCTGCTCTTCCATCACTTCAATCTTAATGATTTGATACATGCCTTCTACGTTTCGTTTCAACACGGCTTTCCTGTTCTCGATCTTTTCTGGAATCCCCTCCATCGCCATATCAGTTGTTGTATAATTGCAGGTATAATATATTTCCATTTCTTCTTCCGTATAATTGGCTGATGTAATCACTGCATTTGCCGTCCTGCCTGTAGATGCCCCCCAAAATATAACTGCCTCCCCCTGCACATGAACATTCTGTCCGGATAAGGCGCTGATGCCTTCCACCAGCTGATAATCTGTAAAAGAGCGGAACAATCGGTTCACATCAGACACAGAATATTGATTTCCCAAATCCGAATTTATGCCAAGATCCTCGATCATCGGCTCACTCTCGTTTATCCTTGATGCGTCGCAAAGGGAATTTAAAATATTGAGATAATCCTGTTCCTGAAATCCCTGTTCCGGTATTTCCTGCGGACCATATGCCAGAACAAACTGCAGTTCCGCCTTTGTAAGATTCCCTGCGATCAGCGCTCCATACTCTGTATCCTGCAGTTCCTTCACTGTTGCAGCTGGAGGGTCCTCTGCCTTTTTTGTCTCCGGCTCTTTCTCCTCTACTCCCTGCGCCTCCTTCTCTGCTTCCCGGCCGGCAGGTTTTTCATTCGTATTCAGCCGCCATGCCCCATAGGCGGCAGCTCCGCCGATAAGACATAGCACGGCCAAAGCTATCGTTGTTTTACCGGCTGCTGTATGTATGAATCCGCTTTTTACCGCTTTCGTCATAGGGCGGTCTCCGTTCTTCTGCACTTTATGTGATATACCTGTACTGCTCTTCTCTTCGGAAAATGGAATCACATGCTCTGCAATTCGTTCTTCTGCTGCTCTCAGGGAACCATCTGTTTTCATATACGCCGCTTCCTTCCGAAGCAGGTAAAGGAGCAGCGGCAACGGCGCCACACTGTACAGTTCATATCCTTTTTTCTGTAATTCTTCCCCCTTTATCTTTATATTATCCCTGCCATATTTCAGGCGGGATTTTACAGTATTCTCCGAACAGCCCAGCGCGGACGCAATCTGCCTGATCGACAGCCCTTCTATATGAAACATCAAAATACACATTCTTTGTTCTTCCGACAGGGAATTTAACATTCTGTGTGCTAACTGCTTCGTCTCTTTCCTTGTATATGCTCTTTCAGGAATATGGTCGATATTATCGTCCTCTATCTGATACTCAAACTCTTCTTGTTCCTCGTCAGCCGCAATATCTGAAAACAGCATCGGACTGTTCTTCCTCAAGGCATTCTTTGCCGTATTTGCAACGATCATTCCAAACCATCCTGGGAATTTCTCCGGTTTTCTCAAAGTATCCAGCTTTGAAAATGCCCTGATATAGGCCTCCTGCATAACATCCTCTGCGGCAGCTTCATTCTTCATATATTGAAGTGCTAAAAAGTATTTTTTTTGATATGTCTTTTCGAACAAAACAGTATAACCTCTTTGCTCTCCTTCCAGAGCAAGCCTTATCGCTTCCGTATAGTCCATATTGCACCTCTATTTTATAGATTCAATTACTCATATAAGATTTAGTATACACCTTTCGCCTATACAGTTCAAGTCCAATTGCCTTATATAAACAGAAAATAATAGAACTCGTTTTGTGTGAAATCTTTTAACTTTTGATTGATATTTCATGTAGAAGGACCAGAAAGGAAGTGGTAAATTTACATTCAGAAAGGAGCGGTATACTTATGATAGAGAATAAAAAACTGCGCATGTCAGTAAAAAAAGAAGGCTATGTATCTGCATTAGCCATAAAAGACGATCCGTATCAGATGAACTGGGTGGTCGAAGATACCTATCTGGAGCAGGCAGATTATCAGGATGCAGACAAACTGTTTGGTCATTTTGATATGACTGTTGATGGAAAAAAGGCGTGCAGTAATGCGGTCACGCCCATCATTCAGGAGGAAAAGGATAAAATAACCGTTGTCTTTGATTTTGAAGGTTTTCAAGTGACGATGGACTATGACCTGGGAAGGGATGAGGAGTCGCTTTTCTGGACGATACAGCTGAAAAACCTTACAGAAAAGGAGCTTACTGTAGAAGAGTTTGGCATATGGATTTCCTTTGCCTATGTGATGTTCCGGGATAAAAATGTCCTCAGGAACATTCATAATTCAGCCGCAGTGTTCCCGTCTGTTTCAATAGACTATACGAAACTGGACGCTGTGCGAAGGGATGGATTGGGAGAAGACCTGGGATTCTATCAGATCAAGGGGCGGGCAATCTCCATCGGTACCTGTTGTGATTATCTAAATCTGTTCTTTGAAAATGTGTCCCCTTCCTTAGACGGAATCTTATTCCACAAATTGTACCTTGCGGGAGGATATCCGAAGGATTTCGAAAACCATGACTGGATCTACGAAAAAGGAGGCTTTGCCCTGAGTGCAGGAGAAAATAAAACCTGGGAGTATGTGATCAATCCCAATCGAGGCCCCGAAGATTTTCAGAATCAAGGGCTCAAATGGAAGCACCCGAAGATAGAGTATACACCTCTGAATATGATTGGAGAAACCGCAAGGGTATCTGTAAAAGTTCCTGATGGGATGGATCTATCAGCGGCAGATGCCTTTTATAAAGAAGGCGGAATCGGAAAGAGACTTGCAATCCCGATACGGAAAACAGCCAAAAAGGGACAATACAGCCTTTCTTTCAAGCCAGAGGCAATGGGAGAGCATAAAATCGTGATCACACTTTCTGACGGTACAAAAGACTTTATCGTGCTGAATGTGATGGACCGGATCGAGAACGTCGTTGACGAGCGTGTGGAATATATCTGCGACAGCCTTTACCATGGGGAAAATGCAGAGCCTCCCTGCGCCTTTGAGCCGGTATCCAATCAGGGGGAATCCCTTGGAAAAGCCAACCTTGTCCTCAAGAAAAATCTGCTTGGAACACTGGATGTAGGCCAGGTCAGAAAAGTGGAAAGCTGCGCAGTGAATTATGTACGGAAAAAATGGTTTGAAGATGGAGACTTTAGAAAACCGCGCAAACTTTACGGCGATTTTTACCGCTGTATGGATTTTGAATATATTGGACATCTATTTTATCTGTTATCCGAGTTCGGGGATGATGTTCTTGCATTGCATAGCGCAGACACATATCTGGCTTGGGCTGCAGACGTTTTTGAGCTAAGAGTCAACCCGGATCTGCACCAGGAGGAGCGCGGAAAAGAAGAATCCCAGATGCTGGGCGTATATTTTCTGTATTTCCATCAGCTGTTGGACAAGCTGAAGGCCAAAGGCCTGACCGAAAAGTATGAAAAAATACAATCCCTGTGGGAACGGATCATGAACAGATTGGAAAAGGAAGCAGAGACTTATAAAGCCGCCATTACGGAACACTTTTATGACAATGCAGGTTTTGGCCCCACAGCAGGCGCTCTGTGTGAAGGCCGCAGAGCAGAGAGCGCTAAGCGCTATGGCGAGCTCCTTCTCGCCAATATTGGCTGTTCCAATGATTTCAGGGCCCAGAACCCGGACCGATGGTGGGAAGCCCTGACATATATGATCCATTCCCTTTGGGGAGGAGTCACAGCAGCCGCGTCATATAAGGTTTTTCAGTATCTGAAGGATACAAGATATCTGGAGGCAAGCTACAGGGCCACAGCGGGCATCTTGTACTGCTATGACACGCACGCCACAGCCACTACTCCATTAAAAAAAGGAATGGCAGCTTCCACATATGCGGTGGCAGCCCCCCATATCAACCGCCCGGATCTATCCAGGGCACGGTTCGGACAGTCCGCATTTTGTCGGGATGGAGAAATTTTTTCCAGGCTGTTTGAGAACGACAGCCAGCCCCCGGACTGGGATATGGGCGAAGAGATGGTCGCGTATCTGGAGAACTTTGGGGACAAAACATTCATTATGAAAAAAGGAGCTTCTATCCATGTAATCAATGGAAGTTATGAAGAGAACGAGACCGAGTATAAAATTACAAGCTTTGCTCCTTACAGTAAGGAATTTTATTTCATCTCCGGAAATGATATAATCCAGATAGAGGATAAAAAAGACCTGAGAAGCATTACTTTGAAAAAAGAAAGGAGTTAAGCCTATGTCCGGTGACATTATTTCCATTTCCATTCCGCCGTTTCCTGATTTTATAGAGGGAAACTGCCGCACCATGCGGAAAGGGCAGAGCCATATAGACAGAAGGAACCTGGGCTATTTTGATCTGATCGCTGTAAAAAAGGGCTGCCTGTTTCTGGCAGAAGAGGATGACCGGTATGAGCTCAAAGAAAATGAAATGTTGATTTTGCTGCCGGACAGTCATCATTACGCATGGCAGCCATGCCAGGAGGAAACCCAATTTTACTGGCTGCATTTTTATTCCACCGCTCAGTGGAAGCAAGGACAAAGAGCCGGCAGATTTATTTCAAGGCTTCCAATCCCCGACCAGCATTACCATCAATGCTCGTATACATTACATTTGCCAAAATATGCTGTAATCAAAGAACCTGATCTTCTGTTTGAACTGTTTCAGAATATTCTGGACAGCACAGTACAGAAACCCGGGAATGACATATGGAGAACCGAAGAACTGTTTCTGAAATTTTTAAGATTTGTTGAGAATACCGGAATCCATAAAGACCGGCTGACTCTGTTAGCGGAGCAGATCCAGATCTATTTGGAAAATAATAAAGAGCAGCCCATCACAAATCGGCTCCTGGAGGAACAGTTCCATCTCCATAGCAATTATCTTGCCAGGGCAATGAAAGAAACGTTCGGAAAAACTCCTTTGGAGGTCTTACTGGAAATCAGGATGGAATATGCCAGACAATATCTGATCCGGACAGATTATGATATCAACAAGATTTCAAAGCTGGTTGGATTCAGCACGGAGATTTATTTTTCCAATTGTTTTAAAAAATATATGGGAATCTCTCCGAGAAATTATAGGAAAACATATGAGGGAAAGACATGATCTGCACCGGAATCGCGGTATCTATGCCGTTTGCCATGCAACCGAATAGGGCAGACTATGGGGAATATAAAAACGGAGCGCGTGCCAGCGGGTTCCTGACCGCAGTGAGAGGTACTGCGGGTCTGCGCTGACATGCCTTGGTCTCCGCGCTGGCGCCTCCTTTGGAGCTTCTCCGCCTTGGCCTGCCCATTTTCTTCAACTGTACCAACTCCTCTTTTCTTGCCTTTTTCCATCATCCCCTGCAAAGCCAGTTGCTCAATTCCGCAAATTCCTCCAGCGTCAGCGCTTCCCCCCGCACCGAAGCGCCCTTTCCCAGCTTTTCAATGGCCGCCTCGATCTCTTCCTTCGTAAAATCCAGCTCCGGCGAATTCTTCAGCCCATTCGCCAGCGTTTTCCGCCTCTGGTTAAAGGACGCGCGTATGATCCCAAAGAGCAGCCTTTCGTCCTTCACCGCCACCGGCGGAGTCTCGTAGCGTTCCAGGCGGATCACCGCGGATCCGATCCTGGGCCGGGGCATAAAGCAGTTCTGAGGGACATTTGCCGCGATATAAGGCTTCGCGTAATACTGCACTGCCAGGGAAAGGGCGCCGTAATCCTTGCTGCCCGGCCCCGCCTGCATCCGGTCCGCCACTTCCTTCTGCACCATCACCGTAATGCTCCGGAGCGGCACATGCCCCTCAAACAGGCTCATGATGATCGGGGTGGTAATATAATAAGGAAGGTTCGCCACCACCTTGATCGGCCGCCCTCCATTTTCTTCTTCCACCAGCTTTGCCAGATCTATTTTTAAAATGTCGCCGTTGATGATCCGCACATTGTCATAGCCGTCCAGCGTGTCCTCCAGGATCGGGATCAGCGCCCGGTCAATCTCCACGGCGATCACCTTTCCCGCCGCGCAGGCCAGGTACTGAGTCATCGTCCCAATCCCTGGGCCGATCTCCAGCACCATATCCTCCTTGGAAATCTCCGCAGAGCGTATGATCTTATCCAACACATGAGTATCGATCAGGAAATTCTGCCCAAATTTTTTTTGAAATGTAAACTGATATTTTTGGAGAACCGCGATCGTATTCTGCGGATTTCCTAGCGTTGGTTCCTTCATAATATGATGTCCTTTCTACAGTTCCTTACACCGGACCATGCACCTCTTTTTGTAAAATGCGATCCCATAGCATACTACCTGAGAATATTCCTCCTCAAATTCTTCCGCATACATTCTCTCATCAATCTGCGCCGCTGCTTCATCGCAGTCCCTTGTCAGATTTTTCAGCTCCTTTGAATATTTTGCTTCAAAAACTGCTGCCCGGTCTCCGGCAGGATCCAGCACAACCACATCGCTTCTCCCCTCGCCGTGTTCTTTGTTGGATTCCACGGCATAGCCCGCTCCCGCAAATATCCCCGCAAGAAACGCATGATAAAAGTCTTCTTTATAATCATGATAGCTGATGGTTTTTCGGAGCAGTCTTGTCATTTCTGACGTCACCTTTTCCGCTTCACCGCTCCAGACTGCCGCAAACAATTCTTCTCTTTTCCATGCCTTTGAACTGTCCTCAAACCACTTTTTGATCGTGCTTTCAAAAATTTCTTTTACTTCTGCATTTGGGATCCTCAGAGCCAGGCTGCCCTTCGGAATCAGCTCATTTCCCAATTCCTGCGCACGGACCCTGGTTAAATATCCTGTCAGATATAAAATACTCCAAAGATTTTCTTCGGATGAGTGCAGGTAGTCGTATGTCAGATCTTCTTCAACAGTCTGAATCACATATCCGCCTGAAAGCAAAGTCTCGAATTTTCTGGTAACGGCATCCCCCGCATAGTCGATAAATGACCGGATCACTGCGTTGTCGCTGCTGTCCTTCCAATAGCTCAGAGGCTTCTTTGACGGATCCAGCAGCAGATTTTTTACATGGTTTACAACATCCCACGGACAGTACACATCCAAATCCCCAAAATGGTACCCGTCGTACCATGCCTTCATCTCCGCGGCATGGGACGTAAGTCCTGTATCCCGCAGCAGCCGGTCCAGTTCGTTCTGTGTAAACCCAAAATATTCATTGAGCCGGGTGTCTGACACCGTATTCGACACAAAATTATTTGTTCCGGTAAAAATACTCTCCTTCGCGATCCGAAGGCAGCCTGTTATCACCGCAAATTTTAGTGAGCTGTTATCCTTAAATGTCTGCATAAGCCCTTTGAGCATATCCAGCATTTCAGGATAATATCCTTTTTCACTGGCCTTTGCGAGCGGCACGTCATACTCATCTATGAGAAGAATGACCTGCTTTTCATAGTAAGCCTCCAGCATTCTTGTGAGCATAAAAAGGCTGTCTTTTATTTCCTCCGGCGTCGCCTTCTTTGCCGCGATCCGCTGAAAAATTTCTTTATCAAACGGATTGATCTTATCACTGTCTAAAAGGTAGAGATGCTCTTTATAAATCTTGGCGATCACTGACGTAAGCCGTCCGTATGCCCCCGAAAAGTCCAGGCCATCCACGCTTTTCAGCGACAAAAATAACGTCGGATACTGATTCATCCAATCCGCGCAGAGCCTTGCCTGTTTTGAAATCTCCAGCCCTTCAAACAATTCCCTGCTGTCTTGCCGGATATCGAAAAAAGCGGACAGCATAGACATCCCCAGCGTTTTTCCAAAACGCCGCGGCCGCGTGATCAATGTGACCTTTGTTCCGCTGGTCTTCATCAGTTCGGCAATCATCCCTGATTTATCCACATAGTAGAATCCTTCTTTTCTGATTTCCGTAAAATCCGAGGTTCCTACCGGAATCATAATTTTACACATATCTGCCCGCTCCTTTCTAATGTCCTCCCGCTTTCCTTTTCCGCTGCTTTTCGCAGCCATTTCACTCAGATGCGCAAAAACGGCCTTGCCATTTTGCACAGTTCTTTAAGCATTTAGTAGAATCGCCTGCGCAAAATGCCAAAATTTCCGGATCGTGCGTTCCAAATCAGGTTATCCGATAAAACGCCCGCGCGTTTTCCTCTGTCACCCGGATCACTTCCTCCGCCGTCACGCCCTTCAATTCCGCCACTGCCTGCGCCACATAGGTCAGGTTCAGCGAGGAGTTCCGTTTTCCCCGGTAGGGCTCGGGCGCCAGATACGGGCAGTCCGTCTCCAACACAATATGGGAAAGCGGCACAGCCTGTACCGCTTCCTTTAATTTTTTCGCGTTTTTAAATGTGACCACGCCGCCGACCCCGATGAGATATCCCATCTTCACATATTCCTCGGCCATCTCCCGGGAATAGGAATAGCAGTGTACGATCACATCCATTCCCCGTCCGTGCTCTTTGAGAATCTCCATCGTATCCGCCGCGGCCTCCCGGCTGTGGACGTTCACCGGAAGCCCTTCCTGCCGCGCGAGCGCGAGCTGCCGCACAAACCACGCCTTCTGCAGGCCGTGCTTTTCCTTATCCCAGTAATAGTCCAGCCCGATCTCTCCCACCGCCAAGATCTTTTCGTCCTTCAATAACTGCTTCATCCTGGCAAATGCTTCCTCATCCAGATCGCCCACCTCGTCCGGGTGCACCCCGATCATGCCGTATACAAACGGATACTTCCGGGTCAGCTCCAGAACCCGGTCCCAGGATTCCACCGAGGCGCTGGCGTTGACGATGGTGCCGACCCCGCCGTCCACCATCTGCCCGAGAAGCGCCTCCCGGTCCGGATCAAACTGCGGATCATCATAATGCGCATGCGTGTCAAAAATCATATTCTCCTCCATTGTGTTACCCACTTTATGATACGATATCGTCGATCTTCTGAACACTCTTCCTATTGTGTTAACCCACTTTACAACACGATATCGTCGATCTTCTGAAAGCTCTTCATATCATAGGATTCCACCGTATTTCCCGCTGTCAGGTAGAGCCTGCTGCCGGAATACAGTGCCCGCGCGTTCCAGGCGTATCCGCTCAGCTCCCGCTCGAAAATGCATTCGAACCCATTTTTCCCGTAGGAAAAGATCACATACCGCATCACGTCCCCGTCCACGCGGAATCCGATCAGGTTCTTTTCCACATCCACCAGAGCCGATTTATAATCATAAAATACATCCGAGGAATACGTATTTTCCAGCACGTACTTCTCCGCTTCCGTGACATTTTCCGGATCTGTGATATCGAACATGGAGAGCTTCACGCCCTCTGTCGCAGTCCCTGTTTCATCCACGTCCATGCCGATTCCCAGAAGCTTCCCTTCCCCATAAGGGTGCAGGTATTCCGAGAATCCCGGGATTTTCAGCTTGCCTAAGATCTCCGGCTTCTTCGGATCTGACAGGTCCACGGAAAACAGCGGATCCATCTGCCGGAATGTGACAAAATACCCGGTATCGCCCATAAATCTCGCAGAGTAAACGACCTCGTCCTCCGCCAGCCCTTCAATCCTGGACAGTTCTTCCAGATTTTCGTCCAGAATATAAAGGGAATTGGTGTCCTTAAGCTCCTGTTCCTGCGCGGCCTCCTCGGTAAGCCCAAACAGCCGGGGCGTGCTGCCGTTGTCGGAGGAAATCGGGGTCACGGTCACGACCAGCCGCAGATTCCCCTCATATTCGTCAATGCTGAACGAATCGTTGAGCGTCCCGTCCACTTCCGTCTGCCCCACAGCCGTAAGCTTTCCGTCCTTATAAGAAACCTTCCGGATGCAGGTTCCGGACACACTTCGCCCGGAGCTGCCGCCGCCCTGACGCGCCAGGGGCATGATGCCGTAGTCGCCGTAATCACTCTCGCAGATGTAGATATTGTTCCTGCTCACATAGCACATTCCCGCGCTTCCGAATACCGCCTTGGTATCCACCTTTTTCTCCGGATCCTTGATGGAAAATGCGGAGATGATGGTGTATTTTTCCGCCCGTGCGCCCATGGGCATCAGAATGTCCCCGCTTTCGATCCGCTTCCCCTGCACCATCGGGATATATCCGTCCCGGTCCGTCCTGGAGCTGTAGATCTCCGCGTAAAAATCACTGAGCAGGTACACATAGTCCCCGGACACCCGCATGGTGTTGTAATTCCCGCTCTGGGAAATCTTTCCTACGGACTTCGGTTTTTCCGGCTTACTGATGTCAAATGTCTCTGCCACGGCATACTGCAGATAGCGCCCGCCGTATTCCCCGGTGGACACGTCGCCCTGATCCCGGTACTCTGACTGGCTGTACACCGCAATGAGCCGGTCGCCCTTCACAAAGATCTCGGAAACATAGCATTCCTGATCCAGCCGGATGGTGCTTAAGTGCTCCATCTCTTCCTTCTCGATGCCGACGATCTGGATCTGCTGGTTATTCACGATATACAGCCGTTTTCCGTCTGTCTTTACAATGTCCGCTTCTCCAACCCCTTCTTCCCGGACGTTGGTATCTGAATAGCCGGAGGCTCCGCCGGCCTCCCCGGCCGTGTCCGCTGATGCCTCGGTTTCCATGGGCGCGCTTTCCATTTTCGCGCTGCCGCCGGCCATCCCGCCGTCCGCGTCGTCCATCACCGCATACTCCTCCGCGGATCTCTGCATCTCCTGCATCCGCTTATTTTCCGCTTCGATGTATTCATAAACCTCGTCATAGTTCTTTGCGGTTCTGACATCCGTTACTTCGAAGGGGTCTCCGGCCGCCTTACTTTCCGAACCTTCTGAACTGTCCGCAGCGCTGTCTGCCGCTGATCCCATAGCCACCTCTTCCGAACCGGCAGCCGCACCGCTGTCTGCATCCGCTATCATCTGGGACTCCGCATGGTCCGACTTGGTGCCCGCACCGAAGCCAAATCCTCCTGTCCCGGCGGCGACAGCACCGATGACCAGCAGGCCGCAGGCTGCTGCCGCCGTGATCTTTCCAAAATAATACTTTCTTTTTTTCTTTCCCCTGGATTCCAGCATCTGCTGGATCTGATCCGGCTGCAGGGAATCCGGAATTTTTATATTTTCACTCTGCTCTTCCGCAAGCTTTTTTAAATCTTTCTCATCCATACTCATATTCGCATCTCCTTTCTATACCTTCTGCGTCCCCGGTATCGGTCATTTCAGCTCAGGATCCGGCGAAGCCTGTCCATGGCGCGCGCCTTCCGCGAACGGACTGTCGCCGGGTTCATCCCCAGCATCCTGCCGATCTCCGCGCTGGCATACCCTTCCAGCACAGAGCAGGCCACAATGACCCGGTCCTCTTCATCCAGCTGCATAAAAGCTGCCCTGACATCACAATCTCCGGCGTGGTCCCGTTCCTCAGCCGCCAGGCCCTCCGGCAGCTCCTCTGTCCTCTGTACGTTTTTTAATCTTTTCCTGCACTGATTCGCCAGGATCGTAAATATCCAGCTTCGGAAAGACTCCTCCTTTTTCAGCTTATGAATATTCTCATACGCCGCAATGACCGCCTCGCTGACTGCGTCCTCCGCGTCCTGGGGATGTTTCATTGTGTACAGCGCAAACCGGTACAGCTCCTTATAGATCCGCGCGTACAGCCCCGAAAATGCTTTCACATCCCCGCGCTGCGCCCTTCGGATCAGGACCAGTTCTGAACTATCCTTGTAATCATACATCCGCTCCCCCTCCTTCCAATCCGACATATTACTGTATTGACCGGATGCCGTGCAGCGCATACACGACACCGAGTGAACAGTAACTCCGGCATGACCGCTGTTTCTCACCAAACGATGGTGATGTAAATAAGAGTATAAAAAATGAGAAAGTGTTGCAAAGTTTTTTATTTTACGTGATTTTATATAGTAATCACTATATCACTTTTCTAAGCCTTTTATCCAGATACCGCAGTACAATTTCTGTAAAATTACGGTTCAGTTCCCGCTAAAGGAAGTATAACACAAAATGTGCCCCTTGAATACCTTAATAAGGTATTGAAAATCCCTCACCTCTCATGTTATACTAGACAGAAAGGGAAACAAATCGAAGAGAGCAGAATACTTCCCATACTCAACTAACGAAAGGATGTACATTTATGCGAAAAAGTATTAAAACAAACGTTGGAATCCGGGTGATCGCGGCACTCGCTTCCGTAATTTTGTTCAGCAGTGTCATGACGATAAACATTTTCCGCATTAAGAATATGCAGGCTGATAATGCAGACGTCAACAATTTGCTGTCCACCGTACAGGCTGCCGAGACAGCCCATTACAAATGGTCCAGCGGACTGAGCAACGCGCTGTATGCCGATGCTGAGTTTACCGGCAGTACCGACCCGACCACCTGTGTCCTCGGACAGTGGATCTACGGCGACAACAGCACTGCGGATCCCGATATCCTGGCCCTGCGCGACCAGATCGAGCCCCTCCACAAGGAGCTGCATGAATCCGCTATCCAGGTACTGGAGCAGATGAAATCCAGTCCGTCACAGGCACAGGCTTACTATCAGAATACGATCCTTTCCAACCTGACCACACTGGTAGGACTTTTGGATCAGATCGTTGAGGACTGTACGCAGAAGAGCCTGGACAGCACCGACGAGATGCGGCAGATGATCCTGACCATGAACATTTTGTGCGCGGTCTGCCTGACCCTTGCGCTTGTATGCCTGCTCAGCCTGGTTCAGTACGTTCTGAAGCACATTGTAAAGCCGATCATCCACATTACCGACCAGAGCCGTCCTCTCCAGGAGGGAGATCTGGAATTTGAGCTGGATTACCATGCGGAAAATGAGCTGGGCGACCTGGCAGATACCCTGAGAAAATCCATGGGCCTGATCCACGATTATGTGGAAGATCTGAACCGGATCATGGAACAGCTTTCCCGCGGCAACTTTGATGTTGCTACGACCGCTCCGTTTATCGGTGATTTCCGTTCCATTGAGATGTCGCTGAACAGCCTGACCTCCACCCTGTCCGGGACCATGTCCAACATCCTCCGGGCGGAAAAGATGGTATCCGGCAATGCAGAGCAGTTATCCAGCAGTTCCCAGACGCTGTCCCAGGGCGCGACCCAGCAGGCAAGCGCGGTGGAAGAGCTGTACGCTACACTGGAAGAGCTTTCCCGCAATGCGGACCGCAATGTAGGCGTGGCTCAGGAAGCCCAGGAAAATGCGCGTCTCACCGGAGAGCAGGTATCCGTCAGCAGCCAGCAGATGGAACAGATGGTGCAGGCCATGGAAGATATCAGCGCTTCCTCCCAGCAGATCGGCAATATCATTGCTACGATCGAGAATATCGCTTTCCAGACCAATATCCTGGCATTGAACGCGGCAGTAGAAGCTGCCCGCGCCGGAGAAGCAGGCAAAGGCTTTGCCGTAGTATCGGATGAGGTCCGCAATCTGGCAGCCAAGTCAGATGAAGCAGCCAAGGCTACCAAGGATCTGATTGAGAATTCTGTACAGACAACGGCGCGCGGAACCGATATCGTAGGAAAGGTTTCCGCCTCCCTGAAAAAGACGCTGGAGCTGGTAGAACAGTCCAACGAAGCAATACATACGATCGCAGATGCCATCCAGGGCGAAGCAGATTCCATTTCACAGGTTACCGAAGGAATCGGACAGATCTCCACAGTGGTTCAGTCCAATTCTGCCAGCAGTGAGGAATCCGCGGCTGTCAGCGCAGAGCTCTTCGAACAGGTTCATATGCTGGAAGAACAGACAGAGAAGTTTAAGCTGAAACGCTGATCCTATCAAGAATTACCGAGTATATGGTCACAAAAAGGGACGGTCACTTGAAACCGTCCCTTTTTTCACTTGTACGTCTGGAGGCTCTTTAGAGCTTCCAACCGACTCATTCATTCGCAAAAACCGTGCTTGCGCAACCGTACAGGTGGAAAATTTTTATCCTCTATAATAATTGATCAGGCATCCTTTCAGGATGATCTCTCTCTCCGCGTCAGTCATTTCGCCCAGCTTCAATTCGATCTCCTGCAGTCCGTCCTTCACCACAAATGCCTTTACCGTGCTCTGCTTCTCTTCGATCACCCTGCGCACCTCAGGGATGAACAGATAATCCCCGTTCTGGAATGGAAGCGCCTCATGATCCGCCTCTGTCAGGAACGGAAGCATCCCCCAGTTGATCAGGTTGGAGCGGTAACGCTTGGTCGCATATTCGTTGGCAATGTTGGCCCAGCCGCCTAAGACCTTCTGACAGGATGCCGCCTGCTCCCGCGCGGAGCCGTCTCCCGGCTTCACCGCGAAGATCGTGCTTCCCACGCCGATATTTCCTTTGCCCGCCTCCGGGAAATCCTTCTGGATCACGGCCATCACCGGCTTTAACTCTTCCAGCGCATCCAATGGACAGGTGCCTGCCTCGATGGCCTTCTGCGCTGCCTGCACTTCCTTGGCCCGTCCCACATAAGCCGGATCCTTTCTGGACAATGCAAATTCCGCAAGTCCCAGCGGATTGGAACGGTAGGAAGAGGTCTCTCCGGAGGGGATCAGCTCATCCGTAGTCGTGACCGGATCATGGATCTCTGATACGACTTTCAGGATCAGGTTCTCCGGCAGTGCGGACATGGCCGGCCAGTCCTTGATATTGGGACCGAACTGGATCTCCACGGAAGGATCCGCCACACCCTTGCTGTCAAATACCCGGTTTTCGTAAATGCTCCTGTCGAAGTGGTATTTCTGTCCTTTATACTCTACATCCAATGCCGTTGCCGGGGTCAGGAAGCCCTGGTTCGCCGCGGTCGCCGCAATGGAGCGGGCATCCATCAGAGCAACGGAGGAAATCTGTCCGCTCTGCAGCTTGGAGCCCTCCCGGTTGGGGAAGTTCCTGGTGGAGTGGCGGATGGACAGCGCATTGTTGGCCGGGGTATCTCCCGCGCCGAAGCATGGTCCGCAGAAGGCCGTCTTTACGATGGTTCCTGCCCCGATCAGATCCGCAACCGCTCCATTTTTTACCAGCTCCATATAGACTGGAGTGCTGGCCGGATAAACGCTGAACGTAAACGCCCCGGAGCCGATATTCTTTCCCCGGATGATATCCGCCGCCGCACAGATATTTTCAAATCCGCCGCCCGCGCAGCCGGCAATGATCCCCTGCTCGACATATAATTTTCCATCAACCACCTTGTCCTGCAGGCTGTAATCCACCGCGCCGTCCAGGCTCACCAGCGCCTTCTGCTCTACGTCATGGAGGATGTCCTTTAAATTGGCGTTCAATTCCTCGATCGTATAGACATTGCTGGGGTGGAACGGCATCGCGATCATGGGCTTGATCTCGCTCAGGTTCACATAAACCATGCCGTCATAATATGCACATGCCCCCGGATTCAGCTCCTTATAGTCCTCGCTTCTTCCGTGGATCTCGTAAAATTCCCGGATCTTCTCGTCTGTCGCCCAGATGGAGGACAGGCAGGTGGTCTCTGTCGTCATCACGTCCACGCCGATCCGGAAGTCCGCGCTCAGCTTGTGGACGCCGGGTCCCACAAATTCCATCACCTTATTGTTGACATAGCCATTTCCAAAGGTGGCGCCGATGATCGCCAGGGCTACGTCCTGGGGGCCCACTCCCTTCCTCGGCTCGCAGTCCAGATAAATGCCGATCACGCCCGGCATCTTGATATCATAGGTCTTGTTCAGAAGCTGCTTTACAAGCTCCGGTCCGCCCTCGCCCATGGCCATAGTACCTAATGCGCCGTAACGGGTATGGCTGTCCGAACCCAGGATCATCCTGCCGCCGCCTGCAAGCATCTCTCTTGCGTACTGGTGGATCACCGCCTGATGAGGTGGTACATAGACGCCGCCGTATTTCTTCGCGCAGGTCAGCCCGAACATGTGATCATCCTCGTTGATGGTACCGCCCACCGCGCACAGGGAATTGTGGCAGTTGGTCAGCACATAGGGGATGGGGAACTTCTCCAGCCCTGAAGCCCGCGCCGTCTGGATGATCCCCACGAACGTGATATCATGGGAGGTCAGCTTGTCGAACTTAATCTGCAGGTTTTCCATATTGCCCGAGGTATTGTGATCGCGCAGGATGCTGTAAGCCATCGTCTGCTGCGCCGCCTCCTCCTTCGAAAGCGGAACCTGCGCGCCGCCCTTGTCTTCGATCATCTCTGTGCCGTTCAGCAGATAGACTCCACTGTCATAAAGTTTTATCATGATATCATGCTCCTCCTTTATCAGATGCAGCCCCGCACCCTGTCTCCGTATCCGAACATCCGCCGATTCTGGCCGCCGCAGGCTCCCGCGGGGTATAAACAGTTACAAAATTTCTAACACTACGGTGGTTATTTTATCATGCGGAAATATCTTTGTAAAGCGGGAAGATATACTTTATTTATTACTATGGCCAGTAATCGGATATGTTTTAGAAAAGATTTATTTGAAGGGATTGCAAAATGAGTCATTCCCCCTGCTTCTCCGCATACGCAATGATCAGATCCACCATCCTCCCATAGCTCTTCACGCCTTCGCTCTGCCCGTTCGCTTTCAGATATGTATCATTCACCTTATCGGAAACCTCCGCCACTGCCCCATCATAAGAATCCCAGAACCGGGAATTTTCCCGCAGATCCGCTTCCACCGCTTCGTCCAGTCCTTCCCGGACCGCCTGCCACTCTTCTGCATCCGCCCGGCGCAGCGCATTCATGCAGTACACCCACCCCATCAGATATCCGCTGTATTCAAAATCCTGTTTTCCGGATCCGATGCAAGCCAAGAACGCAATAAAATTCGCCTCTTCCTCCTGCATAAATCCCCGCAGATGAGATAATTCATGGCACAGCGTAAAAGGAATATTATAGTCGATCATATCTGCATTAAAATTCGCTTCTATCGTAAACGGAGAATATACCCCGGACAGATTCTGATAGGACAAGATCTCCGATATGCAGACAGACTTTGGATGAGGATAGTACCCATTCAGATCCGGATATTCCTTCGCCAGTTTTTTCATCGCCTGTACAGCATCCTGTTCCTTCTCCGCAGACATTGTCAGAATCATTGTCCCACTGTCACTGCGCTCCACCTGCCCCGCCAGGCTGTTGACCTCCTCTGTCAGCCACAGGCACACTTTCCGCAATTCTTCTGCCGTATACTGCTCCGCCGTAAACCCGGACTTTTCCGAAAACGATTCCCTCTGGTAATTCACTCCGCAATTGGTCATATACAAAAACAGCAGCAGCGAAGCCGTAAGAAATATACCTGACGCCCACCCAAGCGCATTTTCCCCGCCATGTCCGAAACGCACGGACTTCACAACAGCACGCACTCCTGTCACCGGAAGCAGGATCAGCAGCACATAGAGTCCGATCTCTACAATAGAAAAAGGCGCCAGTCCCGTCACCCTTCCCACAGCCGCAGTCAGCTTCTGATAAATATGTACCGCATACCACTCCGCAAATCCCGGTATCTGCCTCGCGCACACCAGCAAAATCCCTGCTGCCGCCAGAAAAATGCAGGCTGCGATCAGCCTTTTTTCTGTTGTTCCCAGTTTCTTTTTCTCTTTCATCTTACAGTTTCCGTCCTTAATCATTGTCTAAGTAAAATTATAGCCTATTTTTCCGGCCTTCTCAATATGGCATCCTCTGGAAATATACCAGCATAATTTCTCTTATTCTCGCCCCCGGCAATCCAATCTCTATTCCAGCAGCCGCCAATCAGCTATATCATAGCGCTTAATATCATATTTTCCTTTAGAATAAAGACTGTTGCCTTATTTGAAACAAAAAAAGAGAAAGAACAGCTTCTCCTACCGTCTGTTCCTTCTCTCTCCTGTGTCTCAGGAATTCTCTATTTTCATAAGCATGTTACACGCTATTCCGCTTTATACTCCAGAATAAGCCGCAAACCCCGCGTCGATTGGCAGCACCACGCCCGTGATCGCGCTCGCCGCCCTGTCGTCGCACAGGAAGAACACGCCGCCCAGCAATTCCTCGCTGTCCACAAACCGCCTGGTGGGTGTCCCGTTCAGGATCTTCTCGGAGCGCGCCGTCGGCGTCCCGTCCTCATTGAACAGCAGCGCCCGGTTCTGGTTGGACACCAGGAAGCCCGGCGCGATCGCGTTGCATCGAATCCCGGTTCCCGCGAAATGTGTCGCCAGCCATTGCGTAAAGTTGGAGACCGCCGCCTTCGCTCCCGAATACGCCGGAATCTTGGTCAGAGGAATATACGCGTTCATGGAGGAAATATTCAGGATGCACCCGGATTTTTTCTCCACCATATCCTTCGCGAAAGCCTGCGTCGGAAGCAGCGTCCCCTGGAAATTCAGCTTAAACACAAAGTCCACGCCGCCTGCGTCCAGATCGAAGAAGGTCTTCTGTCCTTCCTTCGCCTCATGCTGGTATTCATTGTCCGTGGTCGCCCTCGGATTATTTCCGCCCGCGCCGTTTACCAGGATGTCGCACGGCCCCAGGTCCTTCAATACCTGAGCATGGACCGCCTCCAGCGCCTCCGGCTCCAGCACGTTCGCCTTATAGCCCTCGCAGATGAAGCCCTCTGCCTTACACTCCTCCGCCAGCTTCTTCACTGCGTCCTCATTCAGATCCAGCGCCGCCACCTTCGCTCCCGCCTGTGCAAATGCTTTCGCCATCGTACCGCAGAGCACGCCGCCTGCTCCTGTCACAACCACAACTTTTCCCGTAAAATCAATATTCAAAGGTAAATTCATTTCGTTACTCCTCTCCGATTTTTATACTCCGAATCCAAAAAATGCATTCGTATTATGAAAACAGATGTCCTCCACGATCCGCACGAGCTGCTTCTTATCCTCCGGATACTGTCCGCTTTCCACCCATTCCCCGATCAGTTCGCAGAGAATGCGCCGGAAATACTCATGTCTCGTGTAGCTGATAAATGACCTGGAATCCGTCAGCATTCCCACAAAGCATCCCAGCATCCCATTATTTGCAAGCTCCGTGAGCTGGCTGCGCATGCCGCTGCGGTTGTCATTGAACCACCAGCCGCTTCCGTGCTGCACCCGGCCCACGATGCCGTCTCCCTGGAAGCATCCCGCGATCGTCACAAGGGCGGTATTGTCATTGGGATTCAGGGAATACAGGATCATCCTCGGCAGTCCTTCATTTTCCTGAAATGCGTTCAGAAGCGGAGCCACATTTTCCACGCCGGACTGGCTGTTCACCGCGTCATATCCGGTATCCGGCCCCAGCTTCGCGAACTGCGGCTTGTTATTGTCGCGCAGGCATCCGAAATGGATCTGCATCACCCAGCCCAGCTCCTTATATTTCTTCGCACAGGCAATGGTCGCCAGCGTCTTGTATGCATCCGCATCTGCTTTTTCCGGGCGGCCGCCCTTCATTGCCGCCGCAAACGCCGCCTCGGCCCGCTTCGGATCCGGCTTCTCGTACATGCAGTAGTCCAGTCCGTGATCCGCGCACAGACAGCCGTGCTCTGCGAAGTAGTCGATTCTGGCCAGGAGCGCCTTTACCGCATCCCCGGCACTGCGGATTTCGAACCCGCAGACGGACGACAGCCTTCCGATATATTCCGCAAAGCCCGCCTTCTCAATATTGATCCCCTTATCCGGGCGGAACGCGGGCAGCACCTTGATCTCCATCGTCTCGTCCGCCGCGATCACGTCATGCCAGTGCAGGTCGTCGCAGGGATCGTCCGTGGTGCAGATCGCTTTCACATTGAATTTGCGCATCAGCTCCCGGGCCGATACATGCGCCAGCACCTCATTGCATTTGTCATAGATCTCGTCCGCGTTCTCTTCCGTCAAAGGTTCCGTGATCCCGAATACGCGCTGCAGCTCCAGGTGGCTCCAGTGATACATGGGATTCCCGATCAGCCGGGGCAGTACGGATGCAAACGCCCGGAACTTTTCCCTCGGGTCCGCGTCCCCGGTAATGATCTCCTCCGGGATCCCGCCGAACCGCATCTGCCTCCATTTATAATGGTCGCCGCCCAGCCAGACCTGCGTGATATTGTCAAACTTCCTGTCCTCCGCGATCTCCTGCGGATTGATATGGCAGTGGTAGTCGATGATCGGCATATGCTCCGCCGCCTCATGATAAAGCCATTTTGCCGTATCCGTGGACAGCAGAAAATCCTGATCCATAAATTTTTTCATCATGCTCTCCTTTTCGTTACTGTTCCCGATGCCCTGAGCCCGGGCATCGTCGAGGCTTCCTGACCCGCCTCGCGATTATTTTGCCACTTTTCCTTCGGTCCGCTCCAGCATATCCCAGCAGCCCCACAGGTACATGATCCCCAGAGCCCGGTCATACAGCCCATACCCCGGCCGGCACTTCTCGCCCCAGATATGCCGCCCGTGGTCCGGACGCACGTAGCCGGTGTAGCCGCAGTCATGGTAAGCCCTTACGATCTCCAGGATTCCCGTATCCCCGTCGCAGTCCCGGTGGGAAGCCTCGGTAAAGTCCCCGTTTGGATAATGGCGCACGTTCCGGATATGCGCAAACGCGATTCGGTCGCAGTAAGTACGCACGATATCCGCCACATTATTTTTCGGATTTGCCCCCAATGACCCGGAGCACAGGCAGAGGCAGTTGTACTCGTCGTCCACCATACTCAGGAACCGCCCGATGGACTCTTTGTCGCAGAGCAGGCGCGGGATCCCGAAAATATCCCACGGCGGATCGTCCTGATGGATCGCCATCTTGATCCCTGTCTCGTGGCAGGTCGGCATGATCGCCTCCAGGAAATATTTCAGGTTTTCCCACAGCTTTTCCTTGGTCACCGGGCGGTATGCCTCGAACAGTTCGTCCAGCTTCGCCATCCGCTCCGGCTCCCATCCCGGAAATGTCATTCCGTGCAGATTGTTCAGGATGTAATCCGCCATTTCCTTATAATCGTCCTGAATCCGGTCCTTTTCGTAGAACAGCGCCGTGGAGCCGTCCTCCAGCGGGTGGAACAGATCTGTCCTGGTCCAGTCAAAAATGGGCATAAAGTTGTAGGTCACGACCTTCACGCCGAACTTCGCCAGATTGCGCAGCGTAGTCTTATAGTTTTCGATATACTGGTCTCTGGTAAGAAGCCCGATCTTGATATCGTCATGCACGTTCACGCTCTCCACCACGTCCATGTTGAAGCCCGCGCCCTCGATCTGGCGCCTTGCCTCCTCGATCTCTTCCACCTCCCAGACCTCTCCGGCCTGCTTGTCATGCAGCGCCCAGACCAGCCCGGTCACTCCCGGGATCTGTTTGATCATCTCCGGGGTAATGCTGTCGTTTCCCTCGCCGTACCAGCGAAATGTCATTTGCATAATGTTGTCCTCCTTTATTTTCAGGAATTGCCGCAAGCAGCTCCTTGCAGCATTCCCTGTTTACTTTGCCCGCAGCGCAGATTTTTATAAAAAGTGTGCGTCCTGATCCGCACCCGCGCCGAAACGCGGCTGCGGCAGCGGCCCTTTTCCTGCGCCGCCCGTTTATATGAGTCCCGCCGCCGTCGGCAGCCCGATGCTCAGGAACGGAATATATGTCACTAACAGCAGTC
>CATLCV010000076.1 GCA_949893755.1 uncultured Lachnospiraceae bacterium
AAGAAGAACCTGCGCCAGTGGATGCTCAAGATCACGGCCTATGCGGACCGCCTTTTGAATGACCTGGACAAGCTGGACTGGCCGGAAAAGGTGAAGAAGATGCAGAGTGACTGGATCGGAAAGTCCTACGGCGCGGAAGTGGATTTCCCGGTAGACGGACGGGACGAGAAGATCACGGTCTATACCACGCGCCCGGATACCCTCTACGGAGCCACCTTCATGGTGCTGGCGCCGGAGCACGCCCTGGCGGCGGGGCTTGCCACACCGGAGACAAAGGAAGCGGTGGAAAAATACATTTACGACGCATCCATGAAGTCCAATGTGGACCGCCTGCAGGATAAGGAGAAGACCGGCGTGTTCACCGGAAGCTATGCCATCAACCCGCTGAACGGGGCAAAGACACCGATCTGGCTTTCCGATTATGTACTGGCGGATTATGGTACGGGCGCCATCATGTGCGTACCGGCCCACGATGACCGTGACTTTGAATTCGCGAAGAAATTTGACATCCCGATCGTACAGGTCATTGCGAAGGACGGAAAAGAAATTGAACATATGACTGAGGCTTATACCGAGGCTGTCGGGACCATGATCAATTCCGGGGAATGGAACGGCATGGAGTCTGCGGTGCTGAAAAAGGAAGCGCCCCATATCATCGAGAAGCGGGGCATCGGGAAGGCGACCGTGAACTTCAAGCTGCGTGACTGGGTATTCTCCCGTCAGCGTTACTGGGGCGAGCCGATCCCGATCATCCACTGTCCGGACTGCGGAAATGTGCCGGTGCCGGAGGAAGAGCTTCCGCTGACCCTGCCCGAGGTGGAATCCTACGAACCTACAGGAACCGGGGAATCTCCGCTTGCAGGCATCGAGGAATGGGTGAACTGCACCTGTCCGGTCTGCGGCAAGGCAGCGAAGCGGGAGACTAACACCATGCCCCAGTGGGCAGGCTCATCCTGGTATTTCCTGCGTTATGTAGACAATCACAACGACAAAGAACTGGTGTCCAGGGAGAAGGCGGATGAGATGCTTCCGGTGGATATGTATATCGGCGGCGTGGAGCATGCCGTACTGCATCTCTTGTATTCCCGGTTCTATACCAAGTTCCTGCACGATATCGGAGTGGTGGACTTTGACGAGCCGTTCCAGAAGCTGTTCAACCAGGGGATGATCACCGGAAAGAACGGGATCAAGATGAGCAAGTCCAAGGGAAATGTGGTATCACCGGACGACCTGGTGCGGGATTACGGCTGCGATTCCCTGCGGATGTACGAGCTGTTCGTAGGACCTCCGGAGTTGGACGCGGAGTGGGACGACCGTGGGATCGACGGGGTAAACCGTTACTTAAAGCGTCTCTGGAACCTGGTGATGGACAGCAAGGACGCGGATGTCAAGCCCACGAAGGAAATGCTCAAGCTGCGGAATAAGATGGTCTATGACATCACCACCCGCCTGGAGAGCTTCAGCCTGAATACGGTGATCTCCGGGTTCATGGAGTACAATAACAGGTTTATCGAGCTGGCAAAGAAGAGCGGCGGAATCGACAAGGAGACCCTGGAGGCAGTTGCGGTACTCTTATCTCCGTTTGCGCCGCATTTCGCGGAAGAGATGTGGGAGCAGCTGGGACACAGCGAGACCGTGTTTACGGCAGGCTGGCCGAGCTACGATGAGTCACAGATGAAGGACGACGAGATCGAGATCCCGGTTCAGGTGAACGGGAAAACGAAGGTGGTCGTGTCCATTCCGGCGGATGCGGATAAGGACGCTGCCATTGCGGCAGGAAAGGAAGCCCTGGGGGATAAACTGAGCGGGAATATTGTGAAGGAGATTTATGTTCCGGGGAAGATCATTAATATTGTAGCGAAGTGATCGGAAAAAAAGTGTTTAGCTGTGCGGTTGGATATATGGAAGCGTTCGCTGTAGACCGCGGAATATGATCATAAAAAAGGGCTGCCGGAAAATGGCATTTCTGTGCAATATCTTGCTGTGATATGGAATCAGTTACAGCATAGATTGCGGAAAACCAGTCATTTTCCGACGGCCCCTGCGTCCAGGTGTCCGGATCCTTATAGCTTCTGATAAATCTGTGCTCCGTATTTCTTTAACCAAATTACTATGACACAGACGATCAGAATGAGCATAGTGCATACGATAAAGCTGGCTGTTATCAGCATATTGGAAAAGTACCTTAAAAGCAGATACATCGTACCACAAGTTGTAAAAGAAGCGAGTAATGCGCTCAAAATTGCCGGCAGACTTTGCTTTATAATATGCGTCACATTGTCCCATTCAAAATCGGGTAAAAGGAGATTGATGATAACTCCAGCCGTCCCAATAAATGCTGTAAATGATAACGGCATCACATATCCCAACAGGGCAATGTGCAAAGGCAGACGTAAAAATAGGATCATGACAGTATTCAAGCTCAAAATAAGCGGGATAGATAAAGATAAATGAAATCGTATCTTTGCTCTGAATAAATCTTGTGCGCTGACAGGCAATGATTTCAATACTTCTATTTGTTTTCCCTCAATCGAAATACTGGCGTAGGTTATACTGGATAGGGAAATCAGCATCGTCAGTGCATAGATATAAAGGATATCTTCTGCGGCAGGAGCAATTTGAAAATAATCGCTGAACATGTCAATATATGGAACTGCTTTCTCATTTGCGATACCAATGAGAATGATATAAACTGCTGCAAATAAAAAACCACAGGAAGTATTTGTGATATAAACAGGGATTGAAACATATCTGCGGAGCTCTCTTTTCATTAAGGCGGATATCGCACTATTGGGAATAAACGCCTTTGAACTCATAGGCAAAGACATTTCCCCGCGGCTGTCAGAATTGCAGTACCAACTCCGATAGACAGCTATTAAACCGCGTAGCAGAAAAATGCCGGAAATCAATAGGATTGTCCAGTATGCGGCGATTATTTGTATGCTATGTTGAAGCAATGATCTCGTATATCTGCAGCTAAGACGATATAGAGCAGTAGCTGTAAAGCTGAAATGAATCCCTCCTTTTGATAAATCGGGGAATTTCCAAAACATAAATCCCATAAATGCAAACAGAAATAATACCGCAAGGATTGTTTTCAAGCGGATAAACAGCGCAGACGGACTTCTTAAAATGCGGTAGATACCACTTCCGACCATCGTCCCCAAAAGGCAGGGGATCATTGGAAACAGCAAAGTATTTCCCGCCATTATCAGATAAAAGAATATTCCTGCCCCGGTTGTGATTCCAAACAGAACTATCATGGGAAGCAGTAATATCATATCCAAAAAGACTAAAACCAAATTTAAGACAAGCAGCTTGGAAATGATCAATATCGACAAACGAACAGGCAGCGCAAGCTGTACGTCAGCATTTGTATCAGAGAGGAGTAATCCGCTTCCCCAAAATACACTGATTGAAATGTTGAGTATCAAACAGACTGCCGTCATCGGCACAATAAGATCATAGATGATCACGTCCTCCTCTAAAGAGAGCAGAAAGATACTGCCCATCTTACGGGCAAAAGGAATAAGCAATCCAAGCGTAACGGCGCAAATCAGCAGATATGACAGTACTGTCTTTTTGCGCCGTTTTCTATCTCCATATCGTATTTGATTCACCTTACTGATTCGTAACAATTCATTTTTCCAAAGGATCATTAATATTTTCATAATCTCTATTCATCTCCATAAACATTTTTTCCAGTCCTTTTCTACCGCTTATATCCGATGTCAGGCCCGTATACAGCAGTCGGCCGTTTTTAATGAATGTCACCTTATTGCATACTTTTTCAACAATATCAAGAATATGGCTGGAAAATAAAACGGAACTGCCGCCATCACATAGCAGGCGCATTTGTTCTTTGAGGATCACAAACGCTTCCGGGTCCAAACCTACAAATGGTTCGTCCAAGATCAGCAATTTGGGTGTATGTGAAAATGCCGCAATCAACGCAAGTTTCTGTTTCATTCCATGAGAATAGGAGGAAATCAGAGCCTTTAGATGTTTCTCCATTTGGAATTCACAGGACAATCTTTCAATAGACTTCTTACGTTCTTTATAAGGAGTTTCATAAATATCGCAGATAAAGTTAAGGTACTGTATTCCTGTCATGTATTCGTCAAGCTGCGGGTTGTCGGGTACATACGCCATTTTCTTTTTACAGGCAATCGGTTTTTGGGTTATGGAAATACCGTCTAAAAGTATCTCTCCGCAATCCATTCCGATTATACCGAGGCAGGATTTCAGTGTTGTTGTTTTTCCAGCTCCGTTTTTACCGATAAACCCCATAATGTCACCGTCCTCAACTGTAAAGCTGAGGCGGTCAACAGCAATCTTTGTGCCAAAAGTTTTTGTCAAGTTTTTGATTTCTAACATAAGCCCCTCCATACAGAATACCTGCCGCTGACAGCCTTTCTGCATACAATGGTATTCAATATTTCGAAAAAAATCGAAATGAAAACTAAAAAAATAACCGTTTCGCTGTCAATTCTCATTTCAAGCCTAAGAAAATCATCACCACTGCGGCAATGACTGCAGCAACAGGCATGATGTAAAACATAAAAGGTGCTTTATCCTCCTGCTTTTTGAGGTAAAAACCGGCAAGCAGGTTGAGCAGGACACAAGCTGCCGGAATACCAAATACCACAATATCACGCGGCCAGTAAGAGTTGGCATTTCCCGCAGAATCAAAATGGACGGGAATAGATTCCGGCAGTTTGCTATAAAAAGCCAGAAATATCACCAGTGTCAGTGCACATCCTATTGTGCTGATGATCATGTGCTTCGTTGAAGATTTCATAAATAAGCCCTCCTAATTTGATTTTCTTTTTTTGAAGTAAAGAAAGAGTGAATAAATAAATGGAATAACGCCTGCCAAAAGAATGATCAGCGAAACGGTCGCAAATGTTAAACCATGCAGCGGATGCATAATCATAATAACACCCGATAGCAGCCAGGTATAACTCCCTAATTTGTGTGTTTTATACCACCCATCTTCATCATGGAACAGCCACGGAAACTTTAGCCCAACATAAGGATTGATGTGATTTTTTGGGAAATAGTTGCCGCTTATGATAAATAAAATCCCTACAAAGACATAGACAAGTGATTCCATAATATTTTGCGCAGGAAACAATAACAAATAGACTTGCGGAATCAAATAAGCCAAACCAGTGATCGGCATGATCCATTTACCAAGTGACACCAGTTTTTTTGCACCATTGACTGAAACGGTTTCTGCATTTAATCTCAAATTTAATACAATATTTAGTAATACAGCACACCCATAAAGCAATATACAGGTATCTGAGTTGCCGCCTGTTTTGTTAAGTATTGCCGAAAATACAAATAGTGCTGAACAAAAAATAGTAGAAGTGATCAATGTGTGTTTATCCTTTTGTTTCATCTGAATCCTCCCGAAACTGCATAAGCCACATAACCGCATCTTCAAATACGGAAGTGTTGATCTCGTAATAGATGTATTTTTGATACCGCGTTTCAAAAATCAGGTCTGCCTTTTTTAAAATAGATAGATGATACGAAATTGTGGCATTAGACAATTCAAACTCCGCGACAATCTCTCCTGCAGACATTTTTCGCCGTTGCTTTAATTTTAGTAATATATCCCTCCGAACAGGATCGCTTAATGCTTTAAATATATTTGGTAAGCTCACTTTATCACCTTTGAATTCTCATTTTGAAAAATTTCTAAATGACTTACTCATTATACTTCTGCTAATCTGTTTTGTCAATATTATAAATATATTTTTAAGTTGCAGTCAGAAGAAAGAACGTTAGTTCGAAAAAATACTTGCAATCATAAAGGGGATGTGCTATCATAATAAAAGAACAAATGTTTTGTGTATTGGATCATTCGGCTGGAAAAGAAGGTGTGAGGGAATTGTTGGAGAAGATTCAGGTTCAGATGTCTGTGTATGATAAGCTGCAGATCTTATCGGACGCGGCGAAGTATGATGTGGCATGTACGTCCAGCGGGGTGGACCGCAAGGGAGATGGAACGGGGATGGGGAACTGCCGGGCGGCAGGGCTCTGCCACAGCTTTTCTTCGGACGGCAGGTGCATCTGCCTGCTGAAGATCCTGTTTACCAATGAGTGCATTTACGACTGCAAGTACTGCATCAACCGTTCGTCCAATGATGTGGTCAGGACTTCTTTTACGCCGGAGGAGGTCTGCACCCTGACGATGGAGTTTTATCGGAGGAATTATATCGAAGGCCTGTTTTTGAGCTCGGGGATCTTGAAGAGTCCGAATTATACGATGGAGCTGATCTATGCGACGCTGTACAGACTGCGTAAGGTGTGCAACTTTCAGGGGTATATCCATGTGAAGGCGATTCCGGGGACGGATGCGGAGCTGCTTGAGAGAGTCGGGTTTCTGGCAGACCGGATGAGCGTGAACTTAGAGCTGCCCACTGCCGAAGGGCTGCGCCTTCTGGCGCCCCACAAGAACCGGAAGAATATACTGGCGCCGATGCGTATGGTCCAGAACCGGATGCAGGAGAATAAGCAGGAGATCGTCCTGTATAAGAACGCGCCCCGGTTCGTGCCGGCCGGGCAGAGTACCCAGATGATCGTCGGGGCAACGCCGGAGACGGACTATCAGATCTTGAATGTGGCGGAAGCTCTGTATCAGAAGTTTGGGTTGAAACGGGTGTTTTATTCCGCTTTTGTGGCTGTGAATCAGGATTCAGCCCTTCCTGCCAGGACAGGGGAAGGTCCGCCGCTTCTGCGGGAGCACCGTCTGTATCAGGCGGACTGGCTGCTTCGGTTTTACCGATTTGAGGCGAAGGAACTGTTGGATGAGGAGCATCCGAATTTTAATATTTTTCTGGATCCCAAGTGCAATTGGGCCTTGAAGCATCTGGAGCAGTTTCCGGTGGAAGTGAACCGGGCGGATTACAATATGCTGCTTCGGGTTCCGGGGATCGGGGTCAAGTCTGCCATGCGGATCGTGAAGGCAAGGCAGATGGGGAATCTGAAGTTTGAAGATCTGAAAAAAATGGGCGTGGTCTTAAAGCGCGCGCTGTATTTTCTGACCTGCAGCGGGAAGATGATGTACCGTACCAGGCTGGATGAGGATTACATCACCAGGAATCTGCTCAATACGAAAGAGCGGCTTCCGGATACGGTGTCCGGAATGACTTACCGGCAGCTTTCCTTATTTGATGATATGAATTATGGTTATTCTTCACATGATGCTGTGCACTCTGTACATGGCATCCGTCCAATGCAGTGATGGGGCGGCATCCGGTCAGAATGTGAACAGCAATTATGCGGAAAGTCAGGAAGTTCTTGACAAAATCTGCTTTAGGCATATAATTAAACTAAAAGTCTGTAAAAAATAAAAAAATACAGATATTTAGTAAAGGGTGATTATATGCTTTATACCTATGAAGAGTGTAAATTGAAATTTGGTTCTGACTATCAGATCAAAAAAGCAATCACAGATGGAAAACTCTACAGAAAAGAAAAAGGAGTTTATTCCGATGAAAAATATGTAGCTGAATTGGAAATTATTTCACTGAAGTATCCCAAAGCGATTTTTACATTGAACAGTGCATTTTATTACCATGGAATGACAGATGTGATTCCGGATTATTATTATCTGCAGACAATCCGGGGAGCGGCAAAAATCAAAGATATAAGGGTAAAACAGATTTTTGAAAACAGTTCGGAAGTTGAACTTGGTCGGATTGAAATGTCGTATAATGGTGCCAGGATTTCTATTTACAATAAGGAGCGGATGTTGATAGAATTGATACGCAGTAAAAATAAGCTGCCATTTGATTATTATAAAGAGATCATTAGCAGCTACAGATACAAGATTGATACATTGGATATTCAGGAGGTTCAGGAATATGCATATATTCTTCCAAAGACAAACATGATAATGGAAACATTACAATTGGAGGTACTATAGTGAGCTTGTATGGAATCAGATATATTCAGAGATTCTGGAAATAGTATCATTTTTGGTATCGCTTAATACTGTCTGGTATTAATCAGAATATTTTTTCTAATAAACGAAACGGGGGTGGATTTGGTATGAAAAAGGTATATATCTGCAGTGACACGATCACCGGGATATTTTCTGCGATTTATGATGCGTGGAAGGAGAACAGGGACGGTGAAGCAGGGATTGAGCTGCGCGGGATGCTGGATACACAGTTGTTCTGTGAATATACGGAAGTCACGGAGGAAGAGCGCAAGGCAGTGGCAGTGGAAAAGCTGATCCAGAACCACCTCGGATATAACACATACTGGGACATCTATCATGCACTCCTGTCCACGCATCCGAAAAAGGCGGAAGCCGTGTTCCACGTCATGCAGGCCGCGCGGACGGTGGGCAACAGCAAGCGGATCATGGAGCATCTGTCCGATCCGGATGTGGCCTGCGTGTTTGAACTGAGCAGAAAAGTCGCCAATGAAGCACATCAGTTCATGGAATTTATCCGTTTCCGGGAGTTGGAAAACGGCGTCCTTTTTTCTGAGATCACACCGAAGAACCGGGTGCTGACATGCATTGCGGATCATTTTGCGGATCGTTTTCCATTGGAAAACTGGATGATCTATGATAAGACCTTTCAGGAATTTCTCGTACACCGTATGAAAAGCCAGTGGGTTCTCGTGAGCGGAGAATGCCTGAACCGGGAAGAGGCGGAGAAGGTTTCGAAGGCGGAAGCGGAGTTCGAAAGGCTGTGGCAGGGATTTTTCCAGTCCATTGCCATTAAGGAACGGGAGAACCCTATCTGCCAGAGAACCCATCTGCCGATCCATTTCCGCCAGGATATGACCGAGTTCCTTCCGATCAGAGAGGCGGTCCATTGAAGCAGCAATTGATATGGTGCCGTGTACTCGCTGAACGGCACCCGGTCCGGATTTCACAGTTATTCATTGAGACACGAAAACACAGCATTCACGCAAAAGGTATTGTGTAATCTGAGGAAGCGGTTTAAGATAGAATCAACATCAGGAAGTAATGGAACCCATCCATTACAGCACACCAGATGAAATCTAATAGAAAGAAGGAGGTCACATGGAGAGAGAGGTTTTTATTTGGCTTGGATTGCTGATCGTGTTTCTTGCCGTTGAGATCGCGACGGTCGGACTGACATCGATCTGGCTGGCCGGAGGCGCAGTGGCCGCATTGCTTTTTACCATAGCGGGACTGAATATCTGGTGGCAGGCAGGTGCTTTTCTGGCCGTATCATTCTTACTGCTGTTTTTTACCCGCCCATTTGCGGTAAAATACATAAATTCCCATCATGAAAAGACAAATTATGAGGGAATTATCGGAAAAGTGGTTAGAATAACAGAGACGGTCAACAACCGGCAGGAGATGGGAACCGCAGTTGTGAACGGACTGGAATGGACGGCCCGGACAGAGGATGACGGGGTGATCTTGAATCCGGGGGATCTGGCTAAGGTCGTCAACATCTCAGGGGTAAAGCTTATTGTAAAAAAGTATGAGGAGGAATAGAGTATGAATCTCGGAATTATTATCATCATTGTCATTTTAGTCATTTTACTTTTGATCATCATTTCCAACATCAAGATCGTACCTCAGGCACATGCGTATATACTGGAACGCCTGGGCGGTTACAAGGAGACCTGGAGCGTAGGGCTGCATTTCAAGATGCCGATCCTGGATAAGGTGGCGAAAAGAGTCTCTTTGAAGGAACAGGTTGTAGACTTTGATCCGCAGGCCGTGATCACAAAGGATAACGTAACCATGCAGATTGATACGGTGGTATTTTTCCAGATTACAGACCCGAAGAAGTATGCATACGGTGTAGAGAGCCCGATCGCTGCGATTGAAAACCTGACAGCAACGACTCTGCGTAATATCATCGGCGACCTGGAACTGGATGAGACATTGACCTCCAGGGAGACCATCAACACCAAGATGCGGACGATCCTGGACATTGCCACCGATGAATGGGGAATCAAGGTCAACCGTGTAGAATTGAAGAACATCATGCCTCCGAAGGCCATCCAGGATGCCATGGAAAAGCAGATGAAGGCGGAGCGTGAACGAAGAGAAGCGATCCTCCGTGCGGAAGGTGAGAAGAAGTCTACCATCCTTGTAGCGGAAGGTGAGAAGGAATCCGTCATCCTGGAAGCAGAGGCTTCCAAGGAGGCTGCGATCCTGAAAGCAGAAGCGGAGAAGCAGAAACGGATCCGGGAGGCCGAAGGTCAGGCGGAAGCCATCCGCACGGTACAGAAAGCGACCGCGGAAGGTATCGAATTTGTCAAGGCAGCGGGTGCGGATCAGGCAGTGCTGACGCTCAAGAGCCTGGAAGCATTTGTGAAGGCGGCGGACGGCCAGGCTACGAAGATCATCATCCCGTCCGAGCTGCAGGGGATCGCAGGGCTGACGAAAACCATCGCGGAAGTCGCCCATATCGATGACGTAAAATCGGAGTGACCGAAAGTATGGCGAGAATACTGATACTGGAAGATGAAAACACGAGCCGGACGGCATTGGTAAAAATGCTGAAAAACATATCCGCGGAAATCACGGTGGATGCGGCGGCAGACCTGGCGAAAGCCAGGCTGCTGCTCGGCAGCACCGTTTCTTTTGATTTATTCTTTCTGGATGTGAACTTAACCGGGGAAGAGGGGGATACATCCGGTATCCAATTTGCGGAGGAGATCCGAAGTATTCGGAAGTACGAATTTACGCCTCTGGTCATGATTACTTCTGTAGCCGGACTGGAGATGGAAGCATATCGGAGGCTGCACTGCTATCAATACGTGGTGAAGCCCTACATTCAGTCGGAAGTGGAGGAGATCGTCAGGAAGGTGCTGTTTCATCTTCATGCGGGAACCCGGCCTTCGATCATGGTAAAGAGAAACGGCGTCAACTATAAGATCTTCTGCGATGAGATCATGTTCTGCCGGGCGATCCCGCGGGGAGTCTGCCTGCAGCTTAAAAACGAGCAGATCGAAGTGCCGTATCTTTCCATCCATAAGCTGCTGGAAAAGCTTCCGGAGGGGATGTTTTTCCAGTGCCACAGGACATTTGTCGTAAACCGCAATGCTGTCAAATATTATGATCTGGTCAATCAGGTGATCCAGGTAGAAGGCTCCTCAGAATGGATCGATATCGGAGTGACCTTCAAGCCGGAAGTCAGGAGGATCTTATATGGTGAAAAGCAGAACTAAGCTCCTTTACAGAATCTTATGTACCATATCCCTTGTGATCGGCCTGTATCTGGTGACAGACCTGATGTTCAGCGGCACTCTGAATGTGAAAATGATCATCGTATTTATCCTGGTCATGACAGGGATCATCTGGGGAGCCGTAGACTGGAAGCTGAGCAGCGATCTGATCCGGAATCAGGAAAAGGAGCTGAAGATGTACCGGCTCTATATCCAGCCTCTGGAAGAGCTGGTAAAGGAGATCCGGGTCAGGCAGCATGAGTTTGACAATCATATCAACGCGATCCTGAATATGCATCTGACGGTAGACAACTATGAGGAGCTGGTGGAAAAGCAGTCGCAGTACATCCTGGAGATCCGCCGTGACAGCGCCGGCAAGTTCCTGCCGCTTCTGCGGATCAGCGACAAGGTGCTGGCGGGCTTTCTGTACAGCAAGATCGTCAGTTCTCCGGAAAATGCGGATACAGACGTGGAGGTGCGCAACTGGCAGATATTATCCAGGACATCGGAACACAGCCTGATCGAGATCGTAGGGGTACTGGTGGACAATGCTTATGAGGCAGTCTCGGAGGCAGGCGGCCGGGTCAGGATCTTCCTGGATTCCCGGGAGGATCAGATGGTGTTCGAGATTCTGAATGAATATCGGAGGATTCCGTTTGAAGAGCTGGAGAAGTTTTTTGAAAACGGATATACGACCAAGGATTCAAAAACCGGCAGACGGGGAGTCGGACTTGCGAGGGTCAAGTCTCTGATCCAAAAGGCAGACGGAGAAATCACGGTTGCCCAGGAAGTGATCGAAGAAAAAAATTATATCCATATTACAGTGGTTATATGATGCGGGACGGAACAATGGAAACGGAACAGACAGTGAAAATCTCAGTCCGTAATCTGGTAGAATTTATTCTGCGGGAAGGGGACATTGACAATCGGACGGCAGGCAGCATGGAGCGTGACGCCATGCTGCAGGGGAGCAGGATCCACCGCAAGATCCAGAGGCGGATGGGTTCTGCTTACCGTGCTGAGGTTCTGCTGAAAATACAGTGTCCCTGCGACGGCTTTACGCTCCAGGTGGAGGGGCGGGCGGACGGGATCATGGCGGAAGAGGGCCAGACCGTCATTGACGAGATCAAAGGAGTCATGCGGGAGCTGGAGCAGGTTCGGGAGCCTGTGGGCGTCCATCTGGCCCAGGCCAAGTGCTATGCTTACATATACGCCTCCCAGAATGGGCTGGAAGAGATCGGTGTACAGATGACCTACTGCAATCTGGAGACCGAAGAGATCAAGCGGTTCCGTCAGCAATATCAACTGGAAGAACTGGAACACTGGTTCATGGATCTGGTGCATGCTTATGAGAAATGGGCCGGATTCCAGATCGCATGGAAAAAAGAGCGGAATGCATCCATCCGCAGAACAGAATTTCCATTTCCCTACCGTGAGGGGCAGAGGGATCTGGCGGCTTCTGTTTACCGCACGATCCTGCGCAAAAAAAAGCTGTTTATCCAGGCGCCTACCGGGGTGGGGAAGACCATGGCGACCGTATTTCCCACAGTGCGGGCCATGGGAGAGGAGCTGGGGGAAAAGCTTTTTTACCTGACGGCAAAGACCATCACCAGAACTGTTGCGGAACAGGCATTCCAGACACTTCGCAGCCAGGGGCTTCTGTTTAAGACCATCACCCTGACTGCCAAGGAAAAAATCTGCTTTTGTGAGGAAACGGAGTGCAATCCGGACGCCTGCCCTTACGCAAAGGGGCACTATGACCGGGTCAATGACGCAGTGTTCGACCTGATCACAAACGGCTGTGATCTGACACGCAATGTACTGGAAGCCCAGGCAGAGAAGTATCGGGTCTGCCCCTTTGAGATGGCGCTGGATGTCTCGGTATGGGTGGACGGGGTAATCTGTGATTATAATTACGTATTTGATCCGAATGCCCATTTGAAGCGGTTTTTCTCAGAGGGGAACAAGGGAGGCTATCTGTTCCTGATCGATGAGGCGCACAATCTGGTGGAGCGCGGACGGGAGATGTACAGCGCAGAGATTTATAAAGAAGATATCCTGAAGATCAAGCGTATCGTAAAAGCAGAGGATCCCAGGCTGGCAAAACGGCTGGAGGAGTGCAACAGGCTGCTTCTGGAGATGAAGAGGGAATGCGAAAACTATACCGTACTGGACAAAGTCCGTCCGTCCCGCAGCGAAATGGATGACGAGAGGCGCTTGGAGAATCGTGTACGGAATGAGAACGTCCGCTCTGCAGAAGGGAATGCAGGATATCAGGTTGTGGAAAGTGTTTCCCATGTTGCTCTGAAATTGATGAATGTATTCGGCGAACTGGAACGTTTTCTGGAGGAATGCCAGGATCCGAAGAAGCGGGAGGAGGTTCTGGATTTTTATTTCCAGGTCCGGGATTTTTTGAATATTTATGACATCCTGGATGAAAATTATACGGTTTATACGGAACTGGAACGGCAGGGGCGGTTCAAACTGAAGCTGCTGTGCGTAAATCCTGCAGCAAACCTGCAGAAATATCTGGAACAGGGGAACAGCACTGTATTTTTTTCTGCTACGTTGCTGCCCATTCATTATTATAAAACGCTTTTGAGTGTGGAAACAGAGGATTACGCCGTTTACGCCAGGTCCACCTTCCCGGCGGAAAACAGGCTGCTCCTTCTCGGGACGGACGTGAGCACCAGATATACCCTGCGGGGGAAGGAAATGTACCGCAGGATTGCACTCTATATTCTGGAGACGATCCGGGCAAAGCGGGGGAATTATATGATCTTTTTTCCATCCTACCGCTTCATGGAGGATGTATATGAATTTTTCCAGATGGAGAGGAAAGAGGAAGACGAGATTGAATGTGTCCTGCAGTCGCAGTATATGGGGGAGGAGGCGAGAGAGATCTTTCTGGAAACCTTTGAGGAGGACCGGGAGGATTCTTTGGCGGGCTTCTGTGTGATGGGCGGCATCTTCTCGGAGGGGATCGACCTGACAAGGGATCGTCTGATCGGAGCCGTGATCGTGGGGACGGGGCTGCCTCAGGTCTGCAATGACCGGGAAATCCTGCGTTCCTATTTTGACGGCAGGAAGCTGTCCGGCTTTGACTATGCCTATCTGTATCCCGGCATGAATAAGGTCCTGCAGTCTGCCGGGCGTGTGATCCGCACGGAGGAGGACCGGGGCGTGATCCTTCTGCTGGATGAGCGGTTTTTGGGAGTCCGCTACCAGGGTACATTTCCTAGGGAATGGAGCGGCATACAAACCTGCAGACTGGGGGATTTGAGCGAGAAACTAAAAAATTTCTGGGGAAACGGAAGGATTTAGCCGAAATCCCATATTTTTCTTAACTTTTCAGGCATTGGGCCGATATAACTAACAGAGGATAATAATTGGTTTTCCTAATGAAAAGAAAAGGAGGAAATGAAGTGAAAATCGGTGACAATTATCAAAATATCCAGAACAATTATGCTTATGTTAATGCGAATAATGTAGCGGCAGCTTCCAAGGTTGCAGCGGAGAAGAAGGATGGATCAGCAGACGCGGCGGCAGTGGGTGCAGCAACCCCGAATACAGACCGTGCAGAATTCAGCGCTGATACCAAGGTTACAAACAAGATGAGTGATTCCGAGAGGGCGGCTCTGGTAGAAAGCCTGAAGTCAGACCTGGACAACCAGATGTCACGCTTCACCAACATGATGATGCAGACATTCAACAAGCAGGGAATCACAGGCCTTACAGCAGGCAGCGACGCGTTCTGGCGTCAGATCGCAAGCGGCAACTTTACCGTAGATGCCCAGACCAAGGCAGAGGCTCAGCAGGCGATTTCCGAAGACGGATACTGGGGAGTAAAGCAGACCCCACAGAGAATCTTCGATATGGCGAAGGCACTTGCAGGAGACGATCCCGCTAAGATGAAAAAGATGCAGGATGCGGTAGAAAAAGGCTTCGAGCAGGCAACTGCTTCCTGGGGCAAGGCTCTTCCGGGTATCTGCGATGATACACACAGCGCGATCAATGGAATGTTTGAAGAATATTATAAGAACGCAGGCGTGGAGAAATAAGGTACATACGAAAAAGTATGATCAGGAATGTACAGAAAGCGGAATGGAGACACAGCACTTCATTCCGCTTTTTCTTCAATATGAAACCTGTCTTCGGCGGCATTTTTGTGTAGGATCATGCAGAAAACCTGCCGCCGGCAGCCTTTCTGCATACGTTGGTATGAAAAACAGCCGGTGCGGATTCAACCGACACCGACTGCTTTTATCATTATTCAATTGCAATATACCTTGGCTGTTCTTCAATCGCCTTCGGTACTTCCTTCGGAATACTCAGCCGAAGGATCCCGTCGGAGAATGCTGCCTTGATGTCCTCCTGGGTCAGTTCCTTGCCCACATAGAAGCTGCGGTTGCAGGAGCCGGTATAGCGCTCCTTGCGGATGCATTTTCCCTTAGAATCGTGTTCTTCCTTCGTCTCATTTCTCGAAGCGGTGATGGTGAGATAGCCGTCCTTCAGGTCTGCCTTGATATCTTCCTTCTTGTATCCCGGAAGCTCCATCTCTACCAGGTAGCTGGCATCATTTTCATGAATATCTGTCTTCATGATCTGCGATGAGGCATTTTCAAAAGGTCTCTCGAAAAATGGATCGTTGAAAAAGCTGTCGATAAAATTTCTGTTTGATAGTAACATATGTCATCCCTCCATGTGTGATTTGAAAAAGTATTGTTATCTTTGTTCTATAAGAACTATAGCATAAATTATTAGCACTGTCAACAGGTGAGTGCTAATAATTTGTGAACAATCTGTGAAATGGGTGCTGATTTGGATCTTTTGCGTTATACTTAGAAGGCAGACGATAAAACATGTTTTAAGGAGTTGTAGAGAAAAGTGAAGGACAAACTGACGAAAAGTGATGTAAAGAAGATTGAAGAGGAGATAGAGCACCGGAAGCTGGTAGTCAGAAAGGCGGCAATCGAGGCGGTGAAGGAAGCCAGGGCGCACGGCGACCTGAGCGAGAATTTTGAGTACCATGCGGCCAAGAAGGACAAGAACCAGAATGAGAGCAGGATCCGGTATCTGGAGCGGATGCTGAAAAACGCGGTGATCGTGGATGACAGCTCAGCGGAGGATGAGGTCGGGATCAACAATACGGTGGAGCTCTATATCGAGGAGGATGACGAGACAGAAGTTTATCGGCTGGTGACCTCCATCCGGGGCAGCTCCCTGAACGGGCTGATCAGTATTGAGTCGCCGCTGGGAAAGGCGATCATCGGACATAAGGTGAATGACAGAGTATACATCAAGGTCAATGACGATTACGGCTATTACGCCGTGATCAAAAAGATTGAAAATACGCAGGAGGAAGAAACGGATCATATACGCAGCTATTAACTATTTCATTCCGGAGTTTTAAAAACTGCCTGCCGGGAAACGGCTGCATCCATACAGCATAAGGCATGTGGATGCAGTCATTTCCCGGCAGGCAGTTCTTCTGCATGCGGGAATGCTGTAACAGAGGACAGGGATTTTTGTTTTCTTTACAGCCTTCCGTAATTATAGTTCTTTTTCAGCGGAAACGCAGCGCGGTCCGCATCTTCCGCATACCGGTCTCTCTCGCCGCGTTTTTCGGAGTCGATCTCCAGGTTTTTATTCGCCGTAGACAGCATCAGCTTGATCCGGTTGAGCTGGTTCACTTCGCTTGCGCCCGGGTCAAAATCGATGGCAACCACGTTGGACTGGGGATACAGCCGGCGCAGCTCCTTGATGACGCCTTTTCCCACCACATGGTTGGGCAGGCAGGCAAAGGGCTGGGTACATACGATATTTTCCGTGCCGCTATGTATCAGCTCCAGCATTTCCCCGGTCAAAAACCATCCTTCCCCGGTCTGGTTGCCCAGGGATACGATTCCTGAGGCCATCTCCGCCAGCTTTTCGATGGGGGTGGGAGGAGCAAAATGCCGGCTCGCTTCGAATGCCTTTGTGGCAGGAGCGCGGAACCATTCCAGCGCCTTGATCCCCAGATTCCCGATTTTCGCCTTGGACTTCTCCATCCCCAGATGGGATACCTTGAAATTCTGATTATAGAAGCAGTACATCAGGAAATCCAGCAGATCCGGGACAACCGCCTCGGCGCCTTCGCTTTCCAGAAGCTCCACCAGGTAATTATTTGCGGCGGGAAGGAATTTTACCAGGATCTCGCCCACTACGCCGACCTTTGGTTTCTTGACATCCCGGATCTCCAGGCGGTCAAAATCCCGGATGATATCCCGGCAGAGCTTTTTGAACCCGCTCCGGGACGGATAGGCCTGGGCCAAAAACTGCTTGGCGATCTCCGCCCATTTCCGGTGCATGGCGTTGGTGCTTCCCGGCACGGCTTCGTAGGGGCGCATCCGGTAGACACATTTCATGAAGATATCCCCAAGCACCAGTGCGTAGATTCCGCGCAGCACCAGGACCGGGGTCAGCTTGAAGCCCGGATTCTCCTCGAATCCGCTTAAGTTCAGGGAAATCACGGGGATATGCGCGTACCCGGCCTTTTTCAGCGCCCGGCGGATAAATCCGATATAATTGGAGGCACGGCAACCGCCGCCGGTCTGGGTAATGATCACGGCCAGACGGTCGGTGTCATAATCTCCGGACAGGATGGCCTCCATGATCTGGCCCACCACCATCAGGGAGGGGTAGCATGCATCGTTGTTTACATATTTTAATCCCACGTCTACGGCCTGCTTGTTGTCGTTCGGCAACACCGCGATGTTGTAGCCGGAAGCCCGGAACGCGGGCTCCAGCAGCTCAAAATGCATGGGCGACATCTGGGGGCAGAGGATCGTATAGGTCCTGCGCATCTCCTTGGTGAAGGGGATCTTCTCAATCGAAGCCGGACAGATATTCCGCTTTGCATTGCGCTGCTCCCGCACGCGGATCGCGGCTAACAGGGAGCGGACACGGATCCTGGCAGCTCCCAGGTTATTGACCTCATCGATCTTCAATGAGGTATAGATCTTGTCGGAATTGGTCAGGATCTCCGCCACCTGGTCCGTGGTCACCGCATCCAGACCGCATCCGAAGGAATTGAGCTGGATGAGATCCAGGAAGTCTACGGTCTTTACATAATTTGCCGCCGCGTACAGGCGGGAGTGGTACATCCACTGGTCCATCACATTTAAGGGGCGTTCGACCTCCTGCAGGTGTGACACGGAATCCTCGGTCAGCACCGCGATGTTGTAGGAGGTGATCAGCTCCGGCAGCCCGTGGTTGACCTCCGGGTCAATGTGATAGGGTCGGCCGGCAAGCACGATCCCCCGGTTTCCGGTATCCTTGAGGAACTGGATCGTCTCCTCCCCCTTTCGGCGCATATCCTCCCGGCACGCCGAGAGCTCCGTCCATGCGTCGTGTACGGCAGAGCGGATCTCCTCCTCGGAAATGGAGAACTTCTTCGACAGCTCTTCCGTCAGACGGTAGGCGATGGTCTCCTCACTTTTCAAGCTGAGGAAAGGATGGATAAAATCCACCTCTCCCTTCACAATGGGATCCATGTTGTTCTTAATATTCTCCGGGTAGGAGGTTACGATGGGGCAGTTGTAGTGGTTGTTGGCCTCCTCAAATTCGTTCCGTTCAAAGGGGACGGAAGGATAGAAGATATGCCGCACCTCCTGGTTGATCAGCCACTGGATATGCCCGTGGGCCAGCTTTGCCGGATAGCATTCGGACTCGCTGGGAATGGATTCGATCCCCAATTCATAGATCTTTCTGGTGGAAGCCGGGGAAAGCAGCACCCGGAACTTCAGCTTTGTAAAAAATGTAAACCAGAAGGGATAGTTTTCATACATGTTCAGCACCCGCGGAATGCCGATGGTGCCGCGCAGGGCTTCCTCTTTTTCCAGAGGAGTATATCCGAAATACCGCTTCATCTTATAGTCAAACAGGTTGGGCATCTGATTAACGGACTTTTCCCTGCCAAGTCCGCGTTCACAGCGGTTTCCTGTGATAAACCGTCTTCCGCCGCTGAAATGGCTGACGGTCAGGCGGCAGTTGTTGGTGCAGCCCTTGCATTTGGTCATGGTGGTGGAATATTCCAGCGCCTTGATGTCCTCAATGGAGAGCATGGTGGTGCCTTCGCATTCCGTATAACGCTCCCGGGCGATCAGGGCGGCGCCGAAGGCTCCCATGATCCCGGCGATATCCGGACGGATGGCCTCGCAGTCCGCGATCTTTTCGAAGCTCCGAAGCACCGCGTTGTTGTAAAAGGTTCCGCCCTGTACCACGATGTGGGACCCCAGCTCGGATGCGTCGGACACCTTGATGACCTTGAACAGCGCGTTCTTGATGACAGAATAGGCAAGGCCCGCGGAAATATCCGCAACCTCGGCCCCTTCCTTCTGGGCCTGCTTCACCTTGGAATTCATAAATACGGTACAGCGGGTTCCCAGGTCGATGGGATTGCGGGCGTAGAGCGCCTCATGGGCAAAATCCTCTACCGAATAGTTGAGAGATTTCGCAAAGGTTTCGATAAAGGAACCGCAGCCGGAGGAGCAGGCTTCGTTGAGCTGGACGCTGTCTACGGTCTGGTTCTTGATCTTGATGCACTTCATATCCTGTCCGCCGATGTCCAGGATGCAGTCCACGTCCGGCTCAAAGAACGAAGCAGCATAGTAATGGGATACGGTCTCTACTTCCCCTTCATCCAGCAGAAGGGCAGCCTTGATCAGCGCCTCCCCGTAGCCGGTGGAGCAGGAGTGGACGATCTCCACACCCTCCGGAAGCTGGCTGTAGATGTCCTTGATAGCCCGGATGGTGGTGCCCAGGGGATCCCCTTCATTGTTATGGTAAAAAGAGTACAGCAGTGTTCCGTCTTCGCCCACCAGTGCGGCTTTCGTGGTGGTGGAGCCGGCATCAATGCCCAGAAAGGCTTTTCCCTGATAGGAGGAAAGGTCCTTCATGGGAACCTGGTGCCGGTTATGGCGGCTGATAAATGTCTCGTATTCTTTGGTAGACGCGAACAGCGGTTCCATCCGGTCCACTTCAAATTCCATCCGGATCTTGCCGGCCAGCCGTTCCTGCAGCTCCCGAAGGGGCACCTTTGCAGACTCCGGCTTTGCGCCCAGCGCGGAGCCGATGGCGGCAAACAGGTGGGACTGGTACGGGACGATGGTATGCTCGTCGTCCAGCTTCAGGGTGCGGACAAAAGCCTCCCGCAGCTCGGATAAAAAGTGCAGCGGTCCGCCCAGGAAGGCCACGTGTCCCCGAATCGGCTTGCCGCAGGCCAGGCCGCTGATGGTCTGGTTGACCACTGCCTGGAAAATGGAAGCGGCCAGGTCTTCCTTGGAAGCGCCTTCGTTGATCAGCGGCTGGATGTCTGACTTGGCAAACACCCCGCAGCGGGCCGCAATGGAGTAAAGGGCCTTGTAATTTTTGGCATAGGTATTGAGGCCGGAAGCATCCGTCTGCAGAAGGGACGCCATCTGGTCGATGAAGGAACCCGTCCCTCCGGCACAGACGCCGTTCATGCGCTGCTCCACATTGCCGCCCTCAAAATAGATGATCTTCGCGTCTTCCCCGCCCAGCTCGATGGCCACATCTGTCTGGGGCGCATAGTCCTGCAACGCGGAAGAGACCGCGATCACCTCCTGTACAAAAGGCACCTCAAGATGGGTGGCAAGGGTCAGTCCCCCGCTCCCGGTGATGACCGGGGACACCCGGATGGGGCCTAAGGCGTACAGGGCCCGGCCGAGCAGGTCGGAGAGCGTCTCCTGGATATTGGCAAAATGCCGTTCATAATCAGAAAATAATACCTCACGGCTGCTGTTGAGTACTGCGATCTTAACCGTGGTGGAACCGATATCGATTCCCAGGCTGTATAAGTCATTCAAATTCATATGATTTTCACATCCTCTTTTATAAAGATTTTATGTCAGTTATTTCCTATTAAATGTTGATTTTCACTCGACAACAAAATACATTATACGACAAGTTAAAAAAAAAGACAATCAAAAATGTGATGAACGTTTTTGGCAGGAATTGATTTTTTTGGGAAAAACATATAACCGGTTGAATGCTTTAAAAAGGAAAGAAGGATTCCTCTGTGTAGATTTGGTTCAAAATTTTTTTCTGAGCCGCGAAAAAATGGATAATATTGACAAATTCTGCGCCGGGTGGTATTTTAAAATAGAAAGGAGTGAGAAAATGAACAGTAAAATGAAGAAGTTCATCCCTGTGTTTTTCTGGATGCTGGTATGTATCGGTATTTCGATCTGCAATCCGATCGAAGCTTCAGCGGCAGATTTCTATCTGAGTGCAACAGATGTTGACCAGACACAGCGGATGTTCAGAATTGCAATGAACCAGTCTGAATTCACGAATGTGTACCAGACACTTTTTGCGGTATGGGGAGATCAGAATGGCCAGAATGACCTGCTGTGGTACCGGGCCGATGAGATGAGCGACGGGACGTATCTGTGCGATGTGCCGGTGAGCAATCATGGAGAGACAGGCAGCTATACGGTGCATGCATATGTAGAGACCACGGACGGTTATCTGTATATGATGGGGTATACCGGTTTTCAGGTGACAGCCGTGTCGCAGCCTTCTTATGAGTCTTATGCCGGCGATCTGACCGTGGCTGAGTTAAACGGCGGGGCCTCTTATCAGATTGATCTGTACAATGCCAAGCTTCCGGGGCTGAGCGGCGTGCAGTTTGCGGTGTGGGCCGACCAGGGGGGACAGGATGACCTGTGGTGGTATCAGGGAACCCTGTATACGGACGGGAGTTTTTCCTGTACGGTTCCGATCAGCAGCCACGGACAATCAGGCAATTATAACGTACATGCTTATGCCGTGCTTTCCGACGGCTCCATGCAGTTCCTGACAGGTGGCACATTTTATGTGGAAAACAATATGACCGCAAGTATCCAGACAGCCAGGATCAGCGACTCGCAGTATCAGGTCCAGGTTGTGGCGCCCTGGGTTGACGGATACAGTTCCAGAGTCCTGTTCCCTACATGGAGCGAGGTGAACGGGCAGGATGACCTGGTCTGGTATGAGGGGGTCCGTTCCAGCGACGGCATCTGGTATGTCAATGTGGACGGGACAAGCCATGGAAGTACGGGCACCTATATCACGCATGCATATATACAGATGAATGGGCAGAACAGTTTTGTGGGCGGAGTCAGCTATACGCTGAATTTTGCCGCGCAGCCGAGGGCAGCGAGGGATGCCAGCGCAGTGATCGGAAGCATTACCAACGGATCCATGGATTCCGGGACAAAGCTGCTTACCTGCTATAACTGGGTGGTCAATAATATTTCCTATCAGACACTGCCGATCCCTCTGCAGCCGGAGGCCGGCTATTCCCAGGAAGACTGGTATG
>CATLCV010000077.1 GCA_949893755.1 uncultured Lachnospiraceae bacterium
CCTGGACCATAAAACGGAACAGGGAATGTGTAAAGGTAAACTGGCAGTTTAAAACACAGGATGCAAGAATCAAACTGGCAAGACTGTATCCGGTTATACTTTAAAAACTAACCGGATACAGTACTAGCCGACTTTTATAAAATTTTAATAAAATAGCATAAAGGTATAAAAGGACTAAAATTCGGCTATTTAACAGTCGCATTATGGAAGGTATAATGTTTTCATCAGAGAAACCAAAGATGTTTCTGTAAGGGAAAGGAGAAAGTGAAGCAATGAGAAAAAGAAAAGCAGCAGTAAGTGTACTTCTGGCAGGCGTCATGCTGATCGCGATGTGTCTCAGTGCATGCGGCACAGATGAAAACGCAGGCAAGACCGTGGTCGAGCTGGTGCAGTACAAGCAGGAAGCCGTAGGTGTATTCGAGAAGCTGGAAGAAGAGTTCAATGCAACTCACGATGACATTGTACTCAAGATCGAATCACCGAATGATGCAATGACCATTTTGAAGACCCGGTTTATCCGCGAGAACTATCCGGATATCATCGGAATCGGAGGAGATATCAACTATTCCTACTTTGTGGATTCGGATATCCTTGCCGATATCTCCGACTATCAGGGACTGGGCACGATCAAGCAGTCCTATATTGATATCCTGGAGAGCCTGGAGTTTGTTCCGACGGAAGGAACCTTCGGTGTTCCTTATGTGGCGAATGCGGCGGGCGTGCTCTACAACAGGGACATGTTCGAGGAGCACGGCTGGGAGATTCCGGAGACCTGGGATGAGTTTATGAGTCTCTGCGAAGAGATCAAGTCAGAGGGCGTACAGCCGCTGTACTTCGGTTTCAAGGATACCTGGACCTGTCTGGCGCCGTGGAATGCTCTGGCAGTAGATCTGGCGCCGGCTGACGTGTGCAAGCAGGTGAACCGCGGCGAGACGAATTTTACGGACGAGTACCGTGAGATCGCAGAGAAGATGCTGCAGCTGGTGGAGTATGGTGAAGAGGGACCCTTCGCTTACGGCTACAATGACGCATGTACTGCTTTCGCAAACGGCGAGTGTGCAATGTACACCATCGGAAGCTATGCGGTACCCCAGATCAAATCCGTAAATCCGGATATGAACATTGACTCCTTCGTAATGCCGGGAAGCGATGAGAAGGGCGGCAACGTACTGAACTCCGGTGTAGACCTGCAGTTCTGTGTGACCTCCGAGTGCAAGAACAAGGAAGCGGCTTATGAAGTCATCGACTTCCTTCTGGAGCATGACAATATCCAGATGTACCTGGATGACCAGAACGCAGTTCCGTGTAAGGATGAGAGCTTTGATCTGGCAAGCGAAGTGGACGGTATGACAGAGTATATCGTAGAGGGTATCATGTCTGACTACCAGGATCACTACTATCCTTCTGAGATGGCAGTGGACGCACAGATCCAGACATTCCTGATCAACCAGGATGTAGATGCGTTCCTTGCAAAATTTGATAAGGACTGGCTGCGTTACAACCGCGACATTATTCGTCTGGTAGAGGAATATGAAGCGGCACACGGAAATGAGTAATCGGAAAGGAGTGGGAAGAAAATGAAAAAAATGAATGACAGAGAACGGACATTTTTACTGATGACGATACCGATCCTCATTTTGTTCTTCTTGTTTAACACATTACCTTTGATCAAGGGTGCGATCTACAGTTTCACGAACTTTAAAGGATACGGCTCCTATAACTGGGTTGGATTCCGTAACTATATCGACCTGTTCCAGGACGGGCGTGTCGGAAGATCTTACTGGTTCACCTTTAAACTGGCTCTGTTGTCTACCATCGTAGTAAATGTGATCAGTCTGATCCTGGCGCTGGGGCTGAACAGCAAGATCAAATTCAAGAGCGCGCTGCGCGGGCTGTACTTTATTCCGAACATCCTCGGCGCGTTGGTAGTCGGTTATATTTTCAACTATTTCTTTACATACATCCTTCCGGCAGTGATCCAGATGATGGGCGGGGAAGGAACCAGTATGCTGGCAAGTACAAAATGGGCGTGGGTTGCGATCATGATCGTCTGTGCATGGCAGTCTATCGCAATGAATACGATCATCTACATTTCCGGTCTACAGACGGTGCCGGAGGATGTATATGAGGCAGGCTCCATCGACGGCGCTACCGGATGGGCTCAGTTTAAGCACCTGACGTTCCCGCTGATCCTTCCGTTTTTCAGCATCAACATGGTTCTGTGTATGAAGAACTTCCTGATGGTATTCGATCAGATCATGGCCTTGACAAAGGGCGGTCCTGCACAGAGCACAGAGTCCATTTCCTACCTGATCTACAACAACGGTATGTCAGGCGGACAGTTTGGATTCCAGAGTGCCAACGCAGTTGTCTTCTTTATCATGATTGTAGTGATCTCCGTAGCGCAGATGACATTTACAAGTAAGAGGGAGGAGCAGTTATAATGAAAGAAAAAGTAAACGAGAGAGTAAACTGGCCTATTACGATACTGCTGATCATTGGATTGATCACCGTAGCTTTTCCGCTCTATATGACGATCGTGATCGCATTCAAACAGCCCAGTGAGATGACCAACAGTATCTCCGGAATCTTGTCCCTGCCGAAGAGCTGGAGCCTTGCAAACTTTGCAGAGGCTATGCGCGTGACTGATTTCTGGCGTTCCCTGTTTAACAGCTTTTTGATCACCGTCATTACCGTGGTGATTTCCATACTGATCCATTCCATGATCGGATATGCGGTTGGAAGAAATAAAGCAAAAAATAAATTTTACAATTTTTCATACCTGTACATCGTAAGCGGTATGTTCGTACCCTTTGCGATCCTGATGATGCCTCTGGTAAAACAGACGGCGCAGATGGGAATTGACAACCTGGTAGGCGTGATCCTCTGTTACGTGGTATTTTATATGCCCATGAACGTGCTCTTGTATTCCGGATATCTGGTAAATATCCCGGTAGCCCTGGAGGAAGCGGCCCGGGTGGACGGAGCAAGCACCTTCCGTACCTACTGGAGCATCATTTTCCCGATCATGAAGCCCATGCATGCGACCGTTGCGGTACTGACAGCGCTGGGTACATGGAATGACGTTATGACGCCGCTGGTCATCATGTCCGGAAGCGGAATGAATACTCTGCCGCTGGCACAGCTGACCTTCCAGACACAGTTCGGTACGAACTACAACCTGGCATTTGCATCTTACCTGCTGGCATTGCTGCCCATCCTGATCTTCTACATCATCTGCCAGAAGCAGATCCTGAACGGTGTAGTAAACGGAGCGGTAAAATAATTGTACGGTATATAAAAATGAGTCACAGCTTCTATGTGCGGCGGCTCACAGGGCGAGGCGGACTTTTTATAAGTCCGCTTTGTCTCTTTTCCGGCGGCGGTCTCCATAATTTTGGGAATTTTTTGAAAAATGATTGCATACGAATCATTCATGCGCTATACTTATTTGCGGTTATTCTGTAAAAAAATCTGAAGCTTGATAAACGCTGTATCAGGTGCAATGTGAGAAAAGGAGATTTAAGGTATGGGAATTGTTTTTGATGAAACGAGGAAGACTTTTACACTGCACACGAACGATTCAACGTATCAAATGCAGGTTGATCCGTTCGGGTTTCTTCTGCATTTATACTACGGCAGGAAGACGGAAGGCTGTATGGACTATCTGCTGACGTATGCGGACAGAGGCTTTTCCGGCAATCCTTATGATGTGGGCAGTGACCGGACGTATTCGATGGACGTTTTGCCGCAGGAGTTTCCATGTCTTGGGAATGGGGATTACAGAAGCCCTGCGATCGCCGTAAAAAATGCGGACGGCTCCGTCAGCTGTGATCTTCGGTTCCGGGGGTATGAGATCCGGAAGGGAAAATATTCGATCCCGGGTCTTCCGGCTGTTTATGCCGGGGAAGAGGAAGCCGAGACATTGGAGATCCATATGGAGGATCCGGTGTCAAAGGTGTCGGTCTATCTGCTCTACGGCGTGCTGCCGGAGTACGATGTGATCACCCGGAGCGCAAGAGTGGTGAACGGCGGGAAAAATAAGGTGTATCTGGAAAAGATACAGCCGGCATGTCTGGACTTTGTGAGCGGGGATTTTGACTTGATCAGTTTTTACGGACGCCATGCAATGGAACGGAATTTTCAGAGGATGCCCGTGGCCCATGGCACCATGTGCATCGGCAGCAGGCGCGGAACCTCCAGCCATCAGTACAATCCGATGATGATCCTGGCGGACCGTGAGACCACAGAGGACACGGGGAGCTGCTATGCCATGTCCCTTTTGTACAGCGGCGGGTTCAAGGGTGAAGTGGAGCTCGACCAGTTCAACCAGACCCGGATCCAGCTGGGACTTTATGAGGAGCGGTTTTCCTATCCGCTGGAGCCGGAGGCGGAATTTCTGGTGCCGGAGGCCGCGATGACATACAGCGGAAACGGACTGTCCAGGCTGTCTCAGAATCTGCACAGGTGCTTCCGGACCCATCTCTGCCGCGGGAAATACCGGGACGCGGTCCGTCCGGTCCTGGTAAACAGCTGGGAGGCATCCTATTTTGACTTTGACGGAGAGGCGATCTATCAGCTTGCAAGACAGGCCTCGGAGCTGGGAATCGAGATGCTGGTGCTGGACGACGGATGGTTCGGCAAGCGGGATGATGACAACAGCGGCCTGGGAGACTGGTATGCCAATGAGGAAAAGCTTGGAGAATCTCTGGAGAGCCTGATCCAAAGGATCAATGATCTTGGAGTGAAGTTCGGGATCTGGATCGAGCCGGAGTCTGTCAATGAGGACAGCGCACTGTTCAAGCGGCATCCGGACTGGGCGATGCGGATCCCGGGGCGGAATCCGGTCCGTGCGAGGAACCAGCTTGTGCTGGATTTTTCCAGAAAAGAGGTTGTGGATTCTATTTTTGAACAGATCTGCAAGGTTCTGGACAAGGGAAATATCGAGTATGTGAAGTGGGATATGAACCGAGGGCTTGCGGATATCTATTCCTGCGGGACTGAGGAGCAGGGAAAGGTACTTCACGATTATGTCCTGGGGCTCTATGATTTTCTGGAACGGCTGGTGCAGCGGTATCCGAATATCCTGATCGAGGGCTGCAGCGGCGGCGGCGGAAGGTTTGATGCCGGGATGCTTTACTACACACCGCAGATCTGGTGCAGTGACAATACGGATGCGGTGGACCGGACAAAGATCCAGTACGGGACCTCTTTTGGATATCCGGTGTCTACGGTGGGATCACACGTATCGGCAGTGCCAAACCACCAGACCGGCAGGGTCACAACCCTGGCAACCCGGAGCATCACCGCCCTGGCAGGAACCTTCGGCTATGAGCTGGACCTGGGAAGACTCTCGGAGGAGGACAAGCAGGAGATCCGGCGTCAGGTGGCGGATTATCACCGGTACGCGCCTCTGATCCAGAATGGACTGTATTACCGGCTGACCAATCCGTTCGAGCAGCCGGTGGGAGCATGGCAGTTTATTTCCGAGGATCAGTCGCAGGTGCTGATCTGTGCGGTAATGCTGGAGGTTCACGGCAATATGCCGGTAAACTATGTGAAGCCCAAGGGCCTGAAAAGCGGATGCATGTACCGGGAACAGGTGAGCGGAAGGCTGTACGCGGCGGACGCGCTGATGGAGGCAGGAATCCCGCTTCCGGTTACGTTCGGGGAATACGACGCGCATCAGATGTATTTTGAATTGGATGAATAGATGGAACGGGCCGTCCGGACCGCTGTTTTTCTACAGGCAGCGGCAGCGGGCGGCCTTGATTTTTGTCTGAAATTTGTCTGAAATTAAAAGAAATGCTTGCCATCCATGGAGCATTGTGCTAAAATAAATCTACTTGTGAGTAAGAGGATTATCATAGGAGGTGTGCACGGATGGACATTTTAAAGATTATTTTAACGATCATATTTGTGATAGATTGTATCGCATTGTCAGCGATTATTCTTCTTCAGGAAGGAAAGTCAGCCGGACTCGGGACAATCAGCGGCGTAGCAGATACCTATTGGGGACAGAATAAAGGACGTTCCATGGAGGGGGCACTTGTGAAGTCAACAAAGTTTCTTGCGATCTTGTTCATTTTACTGGCGGTCGTATTGAACCTGGGCGTATTTAACTGAGGAAGCGGGCGGACTGTAACGATTAGAATAGGTTTCATAGGTTTCGTCTCTGGTACAGGATGAGGAAGGCACTCTATAAGCAGTATAGGGTGTTTTTTTCGTATAATGTGATGAGCGGGGGAGAGAATACTCAGATAAGATTTGTGTACAAGGTTCCAGATATAGAAAGACAAAAAAGCAGAGGAGAATGAATATGGATAATACGTTTGAAAAGCGCAAGAAAATTATCTATGATTTGATCTGTGATGATTTCTATGTGCCTATGAAGATCAAGGAGATTGCGATGCTGCTTCAGATACCGCGGGAGCAGAGAGAGGAATTGAAGGAAGTGCTGGATGCCCTGGAAGCGGAGGGCAGGATCAGTGTATCGAAGAGAGGAAAGTATGCCAAAGGGCAGGCGAAGCACCTGACAGGGACCTTTCAGGCAAATGCAAGGGGATTTGGATTTATCAGCCGGGAAGGGGAAGAGGAGGATGTGTTTGTCGCGGAGGAAAACAGAGGCGGAGCCTTTCAGGGGGATGAGGTGGAGTTTATCATCACCCGGCATAAGGACGGAGCGGATCAGAACCGAAAGCGGACGGAAGGGAAGATCATCCGCGTTCTGTCCCATAGGACGGTCCATATCGTGGGCCTGTATGAAAAGAGCAGGAACTATGGATTTGTCCGGCCGGACGACCAGAGGATCCTGAAGGATATCTATATTCCGGCAGGTAAGGAAAAAGGAGCCATGACCGGACATAAGGTGGTTGTAGAGCTGACCTCCTACGGCGGAGAACAGAAGAATCCGGAAGGGATCGTGACGGAGGTGATCGGCCACATCAATGATCCGGGAACGGATATCATGTCCATCGTAAAGGGATTTGACCTCCCGGTGGAATTTCCGGAAAAGGTGATGAATCAGGCGGAACGGGTCGGCAAGGACGTGAGTGAGGCTGATATGGCGGGCCGTAAGGATCTGCGGGAATGGCAGATGGTCACCATTGACGGTGAGGACGCCAAGGATCTGGACGACGCGGTGTCCCTGACAAAGGAAGGGGAGAATTACCGGTTAGGCGTGCATATCGCGGATGTGACGAATTATGTCCAGGAGCACAGCGCACTGGACAAGGAGGCTTTGAAGCGGGGAACCAGCGTGTATCTTTCGGACCGGGTGATCCCCATGCTGCCCCATAAGCTGTCCAACGGCATCTGCTCCCTCAACGCGGGGGAAGAACGGCTGGCGCTGAGTTGCATCATGCTTGTGAATGGAAAAGGGGAGGTCGTGGATTCGGAGATCGCGGAGACTGTCATCTGCGTGGATGAGCGTATGAGCTATACCAGTGTGGCTAAGATCCTGGAAGAACGCGATCCGGAGGAGATGGAACGGTACAGGGAGCTGGTGCCGCTGTTCGAACGGATGGCGGAGCTGTCCCGCATTCTGCGGGAGAGGCGCCATCAGAGGGGCTCCATAGACTTTGATTTTCCGGAGACGAAGATGATCCTGGACGAGAACGGAAGGCCCGTCGAGATCCGGCCCTACGACCGGAATGTGGCGACCAAGCTGATCGAGGATTTTATGCTTCTGGCAAATGAAACCGTGGCCGAGGAATACTATTGGCGGGAGCTCCCGTTCCTGTACCGGACCCACGAGACTCCGGATGAAGATAAGATCCGGAAGCTGAGCACATTGATCAGCAATTTCGGCTACCATATCCATGTGGGCAATGAGGTACGCCCGAAGGAGGTGCAAAAGCTCCTGGGCAAGGTGGAGGGTACACCGGAAGAAGCGCTGATCAGCCGTCTGGCTCTTCGGTCTATGAAGCAGGCAAAATATACCTGGGAGAACACGGGGCATTTTGGGCTGGCGGCCAAGTATTATACGCATTTTACATCGCCCATCCGCAGATATCCGGACCTGCAGATCCACCGGATCATTAAGGAAAATATCCGGGGACGCATGACCGAGGAACGGATGGCGCATTATGAGAAGATACTGCCTGAGGTGGCGATGCAGTCCAGCGTCATGGAACGGCGCGCGGAGGAAGCGGAGCGGGAGACCGTGAAGCTGAAAAAGGTAGAATATATGCAGGAACGGATCGGGGAAGAGTTTGAAGGCGTCATTTCCGGGATCACAAAATGGGGAGCCTATGTGGAGCTCCCGAATACGATCGAGGGGCTGGTTCATGTGGTCAATATGACGGATGATCATTATGAGTATTGGGAAGACCGGCATGAACTGGTCGGAGAGCGTACCCATAATGTGTATAAGCTGGGACAGACCGTGCGGATCCGGGTCCTGGATACGGACAAGGTGCAGAGGACGATACAGTTCGGATTCCTATAGATATACTGAGCACCGGATTTTAAACAGAAAGGGATAGATTATGGGCAAGGCAGAGGGAAAATTGATCGCAAATAATAAAAAGGCATACCATGATTATTTTATCCTGGAAAAATATGAGGCAGGCCTTGTGCTCCACGGAACAGAGGTGAAGTCTCTGCGGATGGGGCAGTGCAGCATCAAGGAGGCGTTTATCCGCATTGAGGACGGCGAGGTATTTATCTATGGTATGCATATCTCGCCCTATGAGAAGGGGAATCTCTTCAACAAGGATCCCCTTCGGGTGCGGAAGCTCCTGCTTCACAAAAAGGAGATCGACAAGATCTTCGGGAAGATGAAGGAAAAGGGGAATACGGTAGTTCCGCTGAGAGTGTATTTCAGCGGCAGTCTGGTGAAGCTGGAGATCGGTCTGGCCAAAGGAAAAAAACTGTACGATAAGCGGGATGATATTGTCAGAAAGGACCAGAAGAGAGAGGCGCAGAGGGAGTTCAAGGTGCGGAATCTCTAAGGCCGTTTTCGGCAGGAAACAGGACAAAGAAACATACAAAAATGCGGGGAAAAATTTGTGCAACATAACGGTCTGAAAGCGGTTGTTTTCTAAAGTCTTGTATGCTATCATTTTACGTGGAGTCAGTTGCATCCGTCAGGTGCACCGCAACACAATGTGATACGGAACAGGAGGATGAAAGATGAGCAGAAAAAAAGCGGCCAGGGCCAGGAAAATCAAGATCAGGAACCAGGTGGAACATGCTGCGGAAGAGACAGTAACGATGGAGACAGAGGAAATGACCGGGCAGGAATCTCCTGCTGAAGAGCAGAAAACAGCCGAGACAGCAGAGCCGGAGACGGAAGTAAAAGAAGCCGGGAAGGCAGAAGAGAAAACCGGGGAAGCTGAGAAGATAGAAGAAAAACAAGAAGAGCCTGAGAAGGAAGCTGCGCCTGCAGAGGAAGAGAAAGCAGAGCCGGAGCTTTCAGAGGAAGAGAAAAGCCGGCAGGAGGAAGTATACAGAAGAAGGTTCAACCGCCACTTTGATGAGTTGAAATGGCTTTATACAGAAGTCTACGGCAATGACTCCATGTTTGCGGAGCTGTGTGACAACCTCCACAGGTTCTATGAGGAACGGAATCAGGAGCTGAAAGCATCGGATCTGAGACGGGAGGAGAACCCGGGCTGGTACAAGCAGAATGATATGCTTGGAATGATGCTTTACATAGATAATTTTGCGGGAGATATCAAGGGAGTAGAATCCAGGCTGGACTATCTGGAGAAGAGCAATGTGAACTACATCCATCTGATGCCGTTTTTGGAGACCCCGAAGGGCCGGTCGGACGGCGGATACGCGGTTTCGGATTTCCGGAAGGTACAGGAAAAGCTGGGGACCATGGAAGACCTGGAAAGTCTTACCGCCGCATGCCGCAAAAAGAACATGAATGTGTGCATGGACTTTGTCATGAATCATACCTCGGAAGACCACGAATGGGCGAAGCGCGCGCGCCAGGGAGACGGGGAGTATATGAGCAGATACTTCTTCTATGACAATGACTCCATCCCGCAGCAGTATGAGCGCACCGTACCCCAGGTATTTCCGACGACAGCGCCCGGCAACTTTACCTGGCTGGATGATATCAAGCATTATGTAATGACGACATTTTATCCCTATCAGTGGGATTTGAATTATAAAAACCCAAGGGTATTCAATGAGATGATGTACAATTTCCTGTTTTTGGCAAACAAGGGAATTGATGTCATCCGGATCGATGCGGTCCCCTATATATGGAAGGAACTGAATACCGACTGCAGGAACCTGCCGAGGGTGCATACCATCGTGCGTATGATGCGTATGATCGGCGAGATCGTGTGCCCGGGTATCCTTCTTCTGGGCGAAGTGGTCATGGAACCGGAGAAGGTGGTGCCTTATTTCGGAACCGTGGAAAAGCCGGAATGCCATATGCTCTACAATGTGACCACAATGGCGACTACATGGCATACGGTGGCAACGAGAGATGTGCGGCTTTTGAAGCGGCAGCTTGACATTGTGAATAACCTGCCGAAGGAGTATGTATTCCTGAATTATCTGCGCTGCCATGATGATATCGGATGGGGACTGGATTATCCGACCCTGGAGCTGGAAGGGATCCATGAACGCTCCCATAAGCAGTATCTGAACGACTACTTCCGGGGCTACACCGGCAACAGCACCAGCCGGGGCGTGCTCTACAATGAAGATCTGGTTCTTGGGGATGCCCGTTTCTGCGGAACGACCGCGTCCATGTGCGGAATCGAAAAGGCCGGATTTGAAGAGGACGCGCAGGCGATGGAAAAGGCGATCCAGATGGATGTGATGCTGCATGCATATATGTTCATGCAGTCCGGCATTCCGGTATTGTACAGCGGAGATGAGGTGGGACAGGTCAATGACTATTCCTATAAGGAGGATCCGGACAAGGCAGAGGATTCCCGTTATATCCACCGTGGAGCCATGAGATGGGACCTTGCGGAAAATATCACGGATCCTGAGACTGTGGAAGGAAAGATGTTCCAGAGGCTGAACCAGCTGGAGGAGATCCGGAAATCCGAGAGGGTATTCGTGACCAATGCCAATGTATGGACAGTGGAGACCTGGGAGCAGGGAGTCCTGTGCATCGGAAGATATTTTGAAGGAGAAAAGCTGTTCGGGCTGTTCAATTTCAGTGAGTATGACAAGATCGCGTGGATCAATGAGATTGACGGAAATTATGTGGACCTGATCTCAGGCGAGGCGATCCAGCCGGCAGGCGTGCATATCCCGCCGTTTGGATTCTATTACCTGAAAAGACAGGCATAGACAAGTGCGATTCATTCGCGTCTGACGAGTTGTGAAGCAGATGCATGAATTAATAGAAACAGTTTAGAAAGAAGGAGGTCAAAGACATGGGATTTTTGACAGGAAAAACAGTGATCATCACAGGAGGAGGAAGAGCGGTCCTGCGTGACGGCAGATGCGGCTCCATTGGATACGGCATCGCTACCGCTTATGCAAAGGAAGGTGCCAATATCGTCATTACCGGACGGAACGTGCAGAAGCTGACCGATGCGAAGGAAGAGCTGGAAAGGCTTTACGGCGTAAAGGTCCTGCCGGTTCAGGCGGATGTCAGCGCCGGCTCGGACAATGAGGCGGTTGTGGAAAATGTAGTCAAGCAGACGATGGATACCTTCGGAAGGATTGATGTCCTGATCAACAACGCACAGGCTTCCGCTTCCGGTGTCACGCTTGCGGACCATACCACAGACCAGTTCAATCTGGCGGTTTATTCCGGACTGTATGCAACCTTCTACTATATGAAGGCATGCTATCCGCACCTGAAAGAGACGAAGGGGTCTGTAATCAATTTCGCGTCAGGCGCAGGATTATTTGGAAACTTCGGACAGTGTGCGTATGCGGCTGCAAAAGAGGGCGTCCGCGGACTGACCCGTGTAGCGGCAACCGAGTGGGGCAAGGACGGGATCAATGTAAACATCGTATGCCCGCTGGCATGGACCGCACAGCTTGAGAACTTTGAGGCTGCTTATCCGGATGCCTTCAAGGCGAACGTGCATATGCCGCCGGCAGGACATTACGGAGACGCGGAGCTTGAGATCGGACGTGTCTGCGTACAGCTTGCTTCTCCGGACTTCAAGTATATGTCCGGCGAGACGATCACTCTGGAAGGCGGAATGGGCCAGAGACCGTAAAGGATATATATACTGCACGCCGGATTTATCGGCTGTGAGTATCATATAAAAGAAATCCCGGGGAATATCTCCAGGATTTCTTTTTTTTGCAAGATGATTCAGTTTTTTACAGATCATTATTTTCGTGAGAATCATTTCGTGCCGAAGATACGGTCGCCGGCATCTCCGAGTCCCGGACAGATGTAGGCCGCATCATTCAGCTCGCGGTCCAGGTGTCCTACATAGATCTGTACATCCGGATGGGCCTTGGTCAGCCGTTCGATCCCCTCCGGGGCGGCGATGATAAACATGCATTTGATCGTCTTTCCGCCATGCTTTTTGATAAAATCGACTGCCGCGACTGCGGAGCCTCCGGTTGCCAGCATGGGATCCACGACTACGATCTGGCGCTGATCGATGGGAACCGGCAGCTTGCAGTAGTATTCGTGAGGCTCGTGGGTTTCCGGATCGCGGTAGAGTCCGATATGCCCGATCTTCGCGGACGGCACCAGGGTTGTGATCCCGTTTACCATGCCCAGTCCGGCACGCAGGACAGGAACGACAGCCAGCTTCTTCCCGGCCAGCATCGGCGTCATACATTTCTCAATGGGAGTCTCCACCTCCACTTCCTCCAGCGGCAGGTCGCGGAACGCTTCAAAACCGATCAGGACGGCGATCTCCTCCACCAGCTTGCGGAATTCGTTGGTCCCGGTTTCCTTTTTGCGGAGCAGGGAGATCTTGTGCTGAATTAAAGGGTGATCCATAATAAATACGTTTTTCATGTGTTATACCTCTGTTTTCTGTAAATGCTTTCTGATTCTGCAGAGCTGCAGGCCGCATCCTGACCAGGCGCGCACTGCAGTCTTATAGGATACTATGGACATTTTAGCGAAACTTCGGTATAAAGTCAATCCCGGTTCTCAAATACATGGGATAAGAATTGGAAAACAGGATGGGAATACGGCTTCCCCGCCCGGAGAAAGTATGTTAAGATAAGAGCAGCAATGGAAAAAAGGAGAAAATACCATGTACGATGTGATCTTATTTGACCTGGACGGGACATTGACGGATTCCGGGCTGGGAATTACCAATTCTGTGGCATATTCTTTAAAAAAGTTCGGGATTGAAATCGCTGACAGAACAGAGCTCTATCAATTTATCGGCCCGCCCTTGAGGGAGTCCTTTGAGAAATATTACGGCTTTTCCCCGGAGGAAGCAGGGAAAGCGGTGGAATATTACCGGGAGTACTATGTGGACAAGGGACTTTTTGAGAACACGGTCTATGAAGGGATCGAAGACTTGCTAAAGGAAATCCGGGATTCCGGAAAACGTGCGATCGTAGCGACTTCGAAGCCGGAGGTATTTGCAAAAAGGATTCTGGAGCATTTCGGCCTTGCAAAATATTTTGCGTATATCGTGGGTGCAAACCTGGATGAAACCCGCACGAAAAAGGATGAAGTGATCGCGCATGTGCTGGAAAGCTGTGAGATTCCTGACCGGTCAAAGGTCCTGATGGTGGGCGACCGGAAGCATGACATCCTGGGAGCCAAAAAGATGGGGCTTGATTCACTGGGAGTTCTGTTCGGGTATGGAGACTATGAGGAATTGAAGCATGCGGGGGCAGTCTATATCGCGGAAACCGTAAGAGACATTTATCCGGTCGTCTTTTCCTCATAAAGGACTTTTATTCAGCCAGATCTAAAAGCAGGAAGCCTAAAGGCTTCCTGTTTCTCGTGATATCTTTTCTTTTGTATCCAGGATCATCTCTTTTAATTCCAGGATCCGGCTGTCAGACATCCGATCCTTCGGCGCGGAGATGCTGAGGGCATAGGAGGGCTTGCCCTGGAAGCTTCTCAGGGATACGGCGATGCAGCGGACGCCGGGTTCATTTTCCTCATTGTCCAGAGAATAGCCGTTTCTGCGGATCTTCTGGATTTCCTCCTGAAATCTTGCGGGATCCGTGATCGTATACTCCGTCATTTTCCGGATCTCGCTTTGCTCCCAGACGGAACGTATCTTCTCATCCGGCATATCAGCCAGCATGGCCTTGCCGACCCCGGAGCAGTAAAGGGGGATGCTTTTTCCCACCATGGATACAAGACGCACCGAGTTCCGGGGAGACTCTACTTTGTCAATATATACGGCATGGATATGGTCGATCTGCACCAGATGGACGGTCTCGCCGGACAGCTCCGCAAGCTGCTTGATGTAAGGGCGGGCGATGTCGATCAGGCTGTTCTGTGCCAGGATCTGATTTGAGATCCGGCAGAATTTAAAGCTCAGGCTGTATTTTAAGGTCTCGGCATCCTGCCGGACATAATCCATGCAGATGAGAGAATTTAAGATCCGGTGTACGGTGCTTTTGTTGAGACCCAGCTCATTGCTCAGGTCCTGCAGCCCCGTGGGGCCGGACTGGGCCAGATATTCTATCGTATGAAAGATTCGTTCCGATACCTGGATCGGGTTCTTTGATTCCATGTGCTTCACCTCTTGAGCTATTGTAGCATGTTTATCAGAAAAGAGCAAATCATATTATCCGGATAAACGGGCATACTGATATGGAAATATGATCCATTGCTTACGATTTAAAGCCGTTGCGTTTTCCTGTCATATAAAATGAAAAAAATGGCTGGAAAAGGTTGACAATCTTTCCGAATGGAGTATAATAAAAGCATGAAGTTCATAATATGAAATTTGATTTCATATTATGAAACAATAAAATTAAGGAGAATGAACATGGGAGAAGTAGCAGAAAAGATTCAGAAGATGGGTGTTGTACCGGTAGTTGTGCTGAACGATGCGAAGGATGCCGCTCCGCTGGCGAAGGCATTGTGTGAAGGAGGGCTTCCCTGTGCGGAGGTGACGTTCCGTACAGACGCGGCGGAGGAGTCCATTCGGATCATGACAACAGAGTATCCGGAGATGTTTGTAGGGGCAGGTACGGTGCTGACGATCGATCAGGTGGACCGTGCCATGGGCGCAGGAGCAAAGTTTATTGTCAGCCCGGGATTTGATCCGGAGATCGTAGACTATTGCCTTGGAAAGAATATTCCCGTATTTCCGGGATGCATCACTCCGTCAGAGGTGGCCCAGGCGGTAAAGAGAGGATTGAAGATCGTGAAGTTTTTCCCGGCGGAGCAGTTCGGCGGAGTGTCTACGATCAAGGCAATGGCGGCTCCTTACGTGGGACTGAAATTTATGCCTACAGGCGGCGTCAATGCAAAGAACCTGGAGAGCTATCTGAGTTGCGACAAGATCATTGCCTGCGGCGGAAGCTGGATGGTAAAAGGGGATCTGGTGAAAGCCGGAAAGTTTGATGAGATCAAGGCGATGACCGAAGAGGCAGTAAAGCTGGTTGCGGATATCAGAAGTAAATAGCGGCGGATCGGTCTGCGGTATCACGGATGCAGAAGGTTCACAGCAGTTCTGTGGACATAAGGATTTCTATATAGATATAAAGGAAAGGTGAAAACAATGGCAAAAAAAGTAGTAACATTTGGTGAGATCATGCTGAGACTTGCGCCGGAAGGATATTACCGGTTTGTGCAGGCGGATAAGCTGGGGGCAACCTATGGAGGCGGAGAGGCGAATGTGGCGGTTTCTCTGGCCAATTACGGATTTGACGCGGCATTTGTGACAAAGCTTCCGAAGCATGAGATCGGACAGGCAGCGATCAACTCACTGCGTAAATTCGGAGTAGATACGTCCCACATTGCGCGGGGCGGAGACCGTGTGGGGATCTATTTCCTGGAAAAGGGAGCGTCCCAGAGACCTTCCAAGGTCATTTACGACAGAGCCGGTTCTTCTATTTACACGGCGTCACGGGAGGATTTCCAGTGGAAGGAGATCTTTGACGGTGTGGAATGGTTCCACTTTACCGGTATCACCCCGGCGCTGAATGACGATGTGGCCGCAATCTGCCTGGATGCCTGCAAGGCGGCGAAGGAGGCAGGGGTCAAGATCTCCTGCGACCTGAATTACCGGAATAAGCTGTGGAGCAAGGAAAAAGCCGGCCAGGTGATGGGCGAGCTCTGTAAATATGTGGATGTCTGCATTGCAAACGAGGAAGACGCGGCGGATGTATTTGGAATCCATGCGGCGAATACGGATGTAACTGCCGGCGAAGTGAACCGGGAAGGCTACAAGGATGTGGCAAGACAGCTTGCGGACCGCTTTGGATTTGAAAAGGTGGCGATCACCCTGAGAGAATCCATTTCCGCCAATGACAACAACTGGTCCGCCATGTTATTTGATGGATCGGACTATTATTTCAGCAAGAAATATAAGATGCATATCGTAGACCGTGTGGGCGGCGGCGACAGCTTCGGCGGCGGACTGATCGCCGCGGTGCTGAGCGGCTATGACGCGCAGGCTTCGATAGAATTTGCGGTGGCAGCATCCTGCCTCAAGCACTCCATTGAGGGTGATTACAACATGGTATCTATGGACGAAGTCGCAAAGCTTGCCGGCGGCGATGCCTCCGGCCGTGTCCAGAGATAATATATTTCCAACTGTACAGTTTAACAGGCCGGAGACTCTTTAGCGCCTCCAGCCGTACAGCTGGATCCATTTCTCCCATTTTGCTATAGCACGAAATAGGGCTGTCACGTTTGTGGCAGCCCTATTTCGTTTAAAAAGTGAAAAATAAGCTTGTAATATTTTGGCATAACGTGTTAGTATATAAATACTGAGCGTCGGCTGGCAGGAAAGCAATTCTTGACAGCCGACCTTCTTCACGGGGGGAGAAGCTTATAGAACACAAAAAATGGGAGGAGATAACGAATTATGGAATATTTGAAGAAATTATTTGCCCCGGTTGACATGACGGTGGGAAAGCCCTGGGAAAATATCCTGATCTTTACGGTTCCCATGTTGATCGGTAATATTGCCCAGCAGCTGTACAATACGGTGGACAGCGTGGTGGTGGGCAACTTTGTAGGAGACAATGCACTGGCGGCGGTGGGAAGCGCGGGACCGATCCTGAACCTGCTCATCGTCCTGTTTATCGGGATCAGTATGGGGGCCAGCATCATGGTGTCGCAGTACTTCGGCGCCAGGAACCGGAAGGATCTGTCCGCCACGATCGGAAACTGTATCGTACTGACCGCTTTGGCATCCGTATTTGTCATGGTGGTGGCGACGATGCTGACGAGGCCGCTTCTGCTGCTTCTGAAAACTCCGGACAGCATTCTGGACTGGTGCACCTCTTATCTGCATATCCTTTTCATCGGATCTGCGGGGCTTGCATATTATAATATCCTGAGCGGCGTCCTGCGCGGACTGGGGGACTCAATCTCTGCACTGGTATATCTGATCGTGGCAAGCATCCTGAATATTATCCTGGATCTGGTATTTGTCGTATACTTCGGCATGGGCGTAGACGGCGTAGCACTTGCGACGGCGATCGCGCAGGCCATCTCCGCCCTGCTCTGCGTGCGCAGGCTGATGCAGATGAAGGACCTGTTTGATATGAACCGGGAATATCTGAAAATGACAAAGTACCATTCCATGAGCATCATCCGTCTGGGCGTGCCCTCCGGTGTGACCCAGGCCATTCTTTCCATGGCCATGCTGATCGTACAGTCTCTGACCAACAGCTTCGGAGAGCAGTTTATCGCGGCAAATGTGATCGTTATGCGTGTGGACGGCTTCGCGATGCTGCCGAATTTTTCGTTCGCAACGGCAATGACGACTTACGCGGGACAGAATGTAGGAGCCGGATCCTATGACCGTGTGGTAAAGGGAGCGAAGCAGGGAACATTTATGGCGATCGGAACCTCCGCTGTGATCACAGGATTGATCCTGCTGTTTGGAAAACCGCTGATGGGGATTTTCACCAATACGGAGAGCCTGGTCATACTGAGTATGAATCTGATGCGGATCCTGGCAGTGGGATATATTGCGATGGCTGTGACACAGTCGCTGTCAGGCGTGATGCGAGGGGCCGGCGATACCATGACGCCGATGTGGATCTCGCTGGTTACAACGATCCTTGTCAGGGTTCCTCTGGCTTATGGGCTGGTATACCTGTCCAGAAGCGCGCAGTATCCTCAGGGGCGGAAAGAATGCATTTTTGTTTCTCTGCTAATTTCCTGGGTCATCGGCGCATTCGCTACGGCGCTGTTCTACCGAAGAGGAAAATGGAGACAGACGGCACTGCGGCAGTAAAAAAGCAGCCGGACATGAAGGAGCCGAGGGCATGATTGCCGGACAGAAGCGCAAGCTCCGGCCGACATACGGACCAGATGAATGACATGAAAGAAGGATGGAACAAATGACGAAGAAAAAACTGGCAGCAGAGATCATCGGGCGTTTGAAAGAGGAATATCCTGTTGCGGAATGCAGCCTGGATTACGACCAGGCATGGAAGCTGCTGGTCAGTGTGAGGCTGGCGGCGCAGTGTACAGATGCAAGGGTCAATGTGGTAGTGGAAGAATTATATGAAAAATATCCGGATGTGGATGCGCTGGCGGCTGCCGATGTGGAGGACATTGAAAGGATCGTCCGTCCCTGCGGCCTGGGAAAGAGCAAGGCACGGGATATCAGCGGCTGCATGAAAATCTTAAAGGAGCAGTACGGCGGAAGAGTGCCGGATGATTTTGACGCCCTTTTGAAGCTGCCGGGGGTCGGGCGAAAGAGCGCCAACCTGATCATGGGAGATATCTTCGGAAAGCCTGCAATCGTCACGGACACCCACTGCATCCGCCTGGTCAACCGGATGGGCCTGGTGGACGGGATCAAGGAGCCGAAAAAGGTGGAGATGGAATTGTGGAAGCTGATCCCTCCAGAGGAGGGGAGTGATTTCTGCCACCGCCTGGTGTATCACGGGCGGGATATCTGCACCGCGCGTACAAAACCCTTCTGCAGCCGGTGCTGCCTGGAAGACATCTGCGCAAAGAATGGAATATGAGAAAAGAATGAAAAAAACAGGGATTCTGAATCGCTACAAAAAAATAGTTGTATCTTACGCGAGAAAATAATATAATAAGTAAGGTCAAAGAAGGCTCTGCGCCGCAGAGTGATCCAGCAACATATTTCAATGGCAAATATATGATAAGAAGGTAGAAAAAATGGGAAAATATTTTGGAACTGACGGTTTCCGCGGAGAGGCCAATGTTGTCCTGACCGTGGAGCATGCATTCAAGGTAGGCCGTTATCTGGGCTGGTACTTCGGACAGGAGCACAAGGCCCGGATCGTGATCGGAAAAGACACCAGAAGAAGCAGCTATATGTTTGAGTACGCGCTGGCGGCCGGGCTGACGGCATCCGGGGCGGACGCGTATCTGCTCCATGTAACGACCACCCCCAGCGTATCCTATGTAGTAAGGACGGAGGATTTCGATTGCGGCATTATGATCTCTGCAAGCCATAATCCCTACTATGATAATGGGATCAAGGTGATCAACAGAATGGGACATAAGATGGAGGCTGAGGTCGAGGAAAAGATTGAGAGCTATATTGACGGAGAGATCGGAGAGCTGCCTCTGGCATCGAAGGAGGCGATCGGCCGCACGATTGATTATGCGGCAGGAAGAAACCGCTATATCGGCCACCTCATTTCTCTGGCTACCCGTTCCTTCAAGGATATGCGCATCGGGCTGGACTGCGCAAACGGAAGCGCGTTCAGCATTGCCAAGAGTGTATTTGACGCTTTGGGGGCAAAGACCTATGTGATCAGCAACGAGCCGGATGGATTGAATATCAATACCAACTGCGGTTCCACGCATATTGAGGTGCTCCAGGATTTTGTCAGAGAGAAAAAGCTGGACGTGGGCTTTGCCTATGACGGGGACGCGGACCGCTGTATTGCTGTTGATGAGAACGGAGACGTGGTGAACGGAGACCTGGTGCTCTACATGTGCGGCAAGTACCTGATGGAGCAGGGAAGGCTGGAAGGCAACACGATCGTTACCACGGTGATGTCCAATCTGGGGCTTTACAAGGCATGCGATAAGATCGGCATGAAGTATGAGCAGACGGCGGTAGGCGATAAGTATGTCTATGAAAATATGATGAATAACGGCTTTGTACTCGGGGGCGAGCAGTCCGGACATATCATTTTCAGCAAGCATGCAAGGACCGGCGATGGAATCCTGACCTCTCTGATGATCATGGAGGTGATCATGGAGAAGAAGCAGACGCTTGCAAAGCTGTGCAGTGATGTCAAGATTTATCCCCAGCTGCTGAAAAATGTGCGGGTAACGGATAAGAAAACCGCACGCGAGAATCCGGCGGTGCAGAAAGCGGTAGACGACGTGGCAGCGGCGCTCGGAAGCGACGGAAGGATCCTGGTGCGGGAAAGCGGCACCGAGCCTGTGATCCGCGTGATGGTGGAGGCCGCGACGGATGAGATCTGCCGGCAGTATGTGGAGCAGGTGATCCAGGTGATCCGCGCGGAAGGCCTGGAGGTCACGCAGTAAGGAATTACTTTTCTACAGCTCCTCAATACACAGGAATCAGGGGCTGTCAGGAAATCAGATACCTGCAGTCTATCATATGCGGTTCATGAGAGCCGATATGGATAGAATGCGCAGGGTTCTGATTTCCTGACAGCCCCTTGCTGTATCAAGATGAAGGAGATATTCCGCCGGTACGGCTGGAGTCTGTTTACCCAACGATCACGGTCGGATACCCGGCCCGTTTCAGTCTCTGCTCCATTTCCGCGGCGTCTTCCAGGTCTTCGAAGCTCCCCACCCGTACACGGAAGAAACCGTCCCCTTCTGCGATGGAAGCCGTATAGTCCTGTTCCAGCAGTTCGTTCAGCAGGCGGTTTGCATAGGCCGGATTGCGGAAGGAACCGACCTGTACATAGTATACAGAGGGGTCCGGAACGGATTGGGTCGGCTTTAACGTATCCAGGATCCCGGATGCAATGGCCTGGGCTATATCGTCAAAATTCTGATCAAACAGCGCGTTGTCTGTGTTGGAATTAATAAAACCGGCTTCTACCAGGACCGCAGGCATCTTCGTCCTGTTCAGGACGATCAGGTTCGGGCGTGCTTCGACTCCCAGATTGACAAAGCCCACAGCTTCCAGCTGGTCATTGATATTTTCCGCCATTTCCAGCTTGATTCCAGAGAGGTCATAAACCAGGGATTCCACACCGGAAACCACATTATCTGTAGGAAAGGAGTTGCGGTGGATGGAAACAAAATAATCCACACCGGCGTTGTTGGCTTCTGCCGCTTTTTCATAGGGTGACTGATAGATATCGGTTGTTCTTGTGTACTCTACGTCCAGACCGTTGTTCTGAAGGATCTCGCCGACAGCCAGGACCAGGCGGAGCGCGTCATCCTTTTCCTGGCGGCCGTTGTAGACAGCACCGGGATCACGGCCCCCGTGGCCGGCATCCAGCATGATTGAGATAGGCATAGCAGTAGTTCCTTTCACATCATTCTATATCAAAGTATGACGGAAAACACAGAAGTGTGCAGACCGGGGCGTAGAAAACTGCTTCCGGAATGGGCATATATATGGGGGCATGAAATACCCGGCGTGGTATATATGCTCCTTCAAAAAGGCAAAGAAAAAAGCTGCCGTATCACAAGACAAGCAGCTTTTGAACGGAGAGTGTGGGATTCGAACCCACGTGCCCGGAAACGGACAACTGCATTTCGAGTGCAGCTCGTTATGACCACTTCGATAACTCTCCATGTATGCAGAAAGGCTGCCAGCGGCAGGCTTTCTGTATCATTGTATGAGATAAGGCAGCCGATGACAGACTGTTCAGTCCTCTGCCTCGCGCCCTTCTTCTCCATCCTCCTCCGGTTCGGGATGTTCCTTTTCCGGAAGATAGAGATGCACAAGCTCCACCCGGTTCTTATCCAGACGATCTACGACCATACGGATTCCGTCTTCTGTCGTAAATTCATCGCCTACCTCGGGCAGACGGTCCAGACGCTGAATGAGAAATCCGCCCAGAGAATCATAATCTTCCGATTCCAATTCCAGGTCCAGCCGGTCATTCAGATCATCCAGGCTTAAGGAGCCTTCTACAATATATTCAAGGTCATTGACCTTCTGAACAAAGTTCTCTTCATTCTCATCGTATTCATCGTGGATCTCACCGACGATCTCCTCCAGAATGTCTTCCAGTGTGATCAGCCCGGCGGTCTCTCCATACTCATCCAATACGATGGCAATGTTGAACGAAGCATCCCGCATCTCTACGAGGAGCTCGGAAATGCTCTTATAGTCATAAGTGAAATAGGCTTCCCGGAGAATATCGCGCACCTGAAAATGCTCTCTGTTGTCAAACAGAAGCAGATCCTTCATGTTGATCGTTCCGATGACGTTGTCCGTGGTGTCTTCATACACGGGAAGTCTGGTATACTTGTCTTCTTTAAAAATATCCAACAGTTCATGGTAAGTACTGTTGACGTCTGCAAATGTCACATGTACCCGGGGAAC
>CATLCV010000078.1 GCA_949893755.1 uncultured Lachnospiraceae bacterium
ATCTGATGATCTTTCCTTTTCCCCTTTTGGACATAGCTTCGCCATCCGTGCCATAAGCTTCCTTTTCCTCATTCATACAAAACCTTCTGATTTTTGGGCAGGCTTCGCCACCCGCAGGTTTGATGAATCCTTTCCGGAATCTCATCCCACGCTCCGATTGCGCGCTATAACCAGAATCAGGGGTGGGGTAACGTATACAGCGACTACCCGTCCGTCATCATCTTTTCAAATCAAAGCATTCTAAACTAACGCATGATTTTTCTCCTTTATTCTACTGACTCCATGAATCCATGGATATCTGATCACATAATCCTCACTCCGACAGAACCCATTCCCCGATCCAAAGGGAACTGTATGATGTGATACCCGGAAAGCCAACTTATCTCTGTTTCTTCGCCCCCATCATCATATTCCGGAGGTTTTCCAGATTCACTTCTGTCCCGTCATGCAGGACCATGGGCGCGTCGCTGTCATCGGGAAACCAGTACCGTTTCGGCTTGACTTCAAATCCCGCCCTGACGGCACGTCCGTTGATCTTGATGTCCAGATACGCTTTCCGGTCATGGGTGTTTACCCTGGCGATGCGGTTCTGGTATTCCTTCAGCGGCCCTTTCATGACAACATATTTCCCGCCTTCCCGGTATCCGTAGGACATCCGCAGAACGCCTTCCGAGGGAATCCGGAGCGCTGCCGCTGATTCTTCCCCATGGTTATTTTTGCATATCCCGGCTCTTTGCGTATCCTCTCCGCATGTACCGTCTTTTCCTTTCGCATCCCCGCCTGCTTCCTGATCCGTATCCTCATTTCCGCAGGCCAGCAGAAAATCTAAAAATGCCTTCTCATCTTCTTTGAGATCCATCCGGATATATTGGTATTCATTGACCTCATCCGCTCTCTCAGCGGCATCGCCGCCGGAAATCTTTTTTTCACTGATACGCAGTTCCTTGATGAAGGACGATACGTCCCTCCGGTGCTCTCCTATAAAATGGTGGAGCTCCTCCGGTTCCATATCGGAACGGACAAACAGATATCCGGGGAAAAGCGCTCTGATCTCCGTTGCTTTTCTGTCGTGCCTCCACAGCTCGATGCAGGGATAAAACACCGTGCCCCTTCCTTCCGGAAGTTTTTTCTTAAGTACCGTTGTGACTTCCCATTGCTTCAATGTCTGCGTGTAGAGGACACAGTAATGGGAGGAATGGCGCTTGTCATTTTGCTTCATTGATCATCGTCCTAAATCATGGATTTTGCTCTTTGTCTGCCGAGTCAGCTTATGTTTTAAATCGCAGATTACAACCATCTGCGAGAAAGCGTTGAAAAGCCCATGAAAACAGGATTCATGAAAAACAGACCGATTTATCAAACCACCTTATCACCTTAAAAATCACCTTATTTCTTCTATCTATAAGACTTTCAAGAGCTTGAACAGGATACTTTTAATACCTTTGTATAAAGAAAATTTGTATATGGCAAATTTACTGAATTATTATGCCTTCCTACCCGCAACGATGTGATGCTCAGGGAAAAAATGGGTGTTGACAAATCTACCTGTTGGGTGTATTGTAACAGATGTCGAGATATGCTATGAATTTTTTCGTAGATGGTTGTAATCTGCGAAAAATTTGTCGATACTGTTTTCCCGTATTATCCGAAAATCCTCTCCCCTTTCCATAAGTTTTATTACAGATATCATGATTCTTTTACACCCTTTTGAATTGGTTACTGTGTAACTGACACTTTACAAATCCAATATTCCGTGTCATACTTAGGAACTGTAGGAGCGATGGAATTGCAGTGAACACATGTAGGAACAGCAGAACTATAAAACCGCAGTTCACAGTTTTTCTCCCGTGAACCGCGGCATAGTAAGAAGCTGTATATAAATACAGCCCCTCTGCACATTATTTACATATTTATGGAGTGATCATTTATGAAACATATTATCCTGTTCTTTTTGAAACCTTTGTCATTTCTTCCGGCCCTTGCCATGATGTACGTCATCTACGGCTTTTCCGCCCAAGATGCCAGTGCTTCGAGCAATCTGAGCTATCAGGTCAGCTATAAGATTGTAGAGATTGGAAATGAAATCCTGGATAAAGGACTGGATGAGACACAAATCGCGGATTATGCAGACCAGATCGGATATCCGGTCCGGAAGCTGGCGCATATGACGGAATATTTTCTGCTGGCCGTTGCGGTTTCCTTTCCGTTCTATGTGTACGGGCTGCGGGGATTCCCGCTGATGCTGGTGGCCGGGTTCATCTGCGTCGCCTTCGCGGCCGGGGACGAATACCACCAGTCCTTTGTGGCCGGACGCGGCCCCTCGGTAAAGGATGTGGGCATCGACAGCATCGGCGCTTTTTTCGGGATCATGACCGTCCAGGTCATCTGCTGGGTCTTCCTGGCTCCGGCCCGTTCTGCCAGAAGGCAGGAGGAATTTGCCTACCGGAAGCGGGCCAGACGGGAAGAAGCACAGCGACGGCGGGAAACCATACGCCGGCAGGAGGCAGCGCGGCGCAGACGATCGCGGTATTAAGGAACTGCCACATTCCTTCTGACTGTTTTTGTATCCACTTTTTTCCTATACTCAGAAAAATCAACATCCACATAGGTTAAAATTCCTTTTGAAAAATCGACGATCTCCGTATCTTGCTGTACCTTTTTTATCGCTGTATCCTGGTCTGATGGAGCCGGAATCTCTTCTTTCTGATCTTCCATGGAGATTCCGGTCAGTCCGATTGCATCCCTTGCCATTTCAATCGCATCTGCAAATGTATCCCCTTCTGTAAATATGTCCATATCCGGAACACACACCAGGAAAGGATGTTCCGAACTATCTTCCACCTTCAAAATAAATGTTGGATAAACCTGCTTCATATGATTCCCCTCCTTGCTTTGAGTCACTATCTTACTTTCTTCATCCTGCTGGCCTTCATCACCGCGTCGTCTCCATATTTTTCCCTGATCTGATTCATCGCCGCATTCAGCCTCTGCCGCTTTTCATCCACAGGCTTCTGCGGCTCCAGATCAAAGATGGACATCTGCTCCGGTTCCCCTGCGTCCACCAGCTTTGCCGTGCGGATCCCTAAGAGACGCACCGGATCCCCGGTCCATGCCTCCTGAAACAGCCTGCATGCGGTATCCAGCAGGACCTGTTCGTCGCTGGTAGGTTTCGAAAGCTGGGTCTGGTGGGACATGGACTGAAAATCATGGTATTTAATCTCCATGCTGACCATATTGGCCTTCTGTCCGGCTTTGCGCAGTCTCCTTCCCACACTCTCCGCCAGTCCCACAAACACTTCCCTGACCTCCTCATAGGTGGCGGCATCCTCCGCCAATGTGGTAGAATTTCCGATTCCCTTGGCTTCTGCCTGCTCCCATTGGACAGAGGAATGGTCGATGCCGTTGGCAAACTCCCACAGCATTTTCCCGTGGCTTTTCAGGTGCAGCTCGATCAGGCTTAAGTCCGCGTTCGCCAGGTCTCCGATGGTATTGATCTCCAGTTTTTTCAGTGCCTCCACGCTGGAGCGCCCCGCCATAAATAATTCCCCCAGAGGCAGAGGCCACATTTTCACAGGCACTTCTCTCAAAAACAGTGTATGGACCTTGTCCGGCTTTTCAAAATCCGAGGCCATCTTTGCCAGCAGCTTGTTCTCCGAGATCCCGATATTGACCGTAAAGCCGAACCGCTCCCGGATCCCGTTTTTCATCAGAAACGCGGCGTCCAGCGGCGAGGGAAACCGGTCCCCGATGTCTGTAAAATCCAGGTAGCATTCGTCCACGCTGACCTGCTCGATCTTCGTGGTAAATCCTCTCAGATATTCCATAAGCTTCTGGCTTTTTTCCCGGTACATCCTGTGGTTTGGCGGCTCCATCACCAGATTGGGGCACTTGCGGAATGCGTTCACCACAGGCTCCCCGGTACGGATGCCGTACTTTTTGGCAGAGATGGACTTGGCCAGGACCACACCGTGGCGGGACTTCTTGTCTCCGCCGATGATAGACGGGATCTCCCGCAGATCCACTTTTGCTCCGTTCTTCAATTGTTCCACCGCTGTCCAGCTTAAATAGGCGGAATTCACATCTATATGAAAAATGACTGGTGACATGGCATTTCCTCCTCTGATTTCGTATTATACGCAGGAACCCTGTCCTCCGTCAATACAGAAAAACCGCAGACACGGAAGATTTCCAAAGGATTCCCCTTTTTCGATCTCCCGCGCCCGCGGCCTTCTCAGTTATTAAGAACTGTCCGAAAATAATTTATGCACCTTAGCTTGCCTATTTCTCCGGCAAGCTATTTACTGACGGTTCCCTATTTCTCATCCAGGTATGCCTGGAGCTGTTTTTCTACTTCTGCCCTTACAATCTCAATATCATTTTTGGCTTTTCCATAGAATTCCTCAATCTTCTTCTCCGTATCCGCCCCGAACAGTCCGCTCTGGAGCTGCGCTCTGTACTCGCCTCCGGTCTGGTTCAGCGCCGCATAGGCTGTCTTTACCTCGGAAGAGGCATTCGGGTCAAACACAAATCCGCTGATCGGGTTCAATTCAAAGTTCTCCTTGTTGATGGCATAAGCCTTGTACTCCTGCATCTCCTCCGGCCAGGAAGCATTGATCCTGGTGAAAGCCGGATTCCAGCACAGCTCATATCCCGGGAACATATACGCGTTATTGGGGCTCAGGTTCTCCAACGTCTGGTCACTGTCTTCTTTCCAGTCCTCTCCTTCGAGCCCGTAGCAGAACAGGTCATGGTTTTCCTGGCTTTGGAAAACCCAGTCCAGGAACTTCATCGTCGTGTCAATGTTCTCTGAGTAATAAGGAACGACCAGATAGTTGGCCGACAGCGCCTGGTTCGTAAAGGTCTTTTCCTGGTTCTGGATCTGTGTTTCATAGAACCACACGCCCAGCTTGCTGTCAGGTACATTTTTCGCCAGATTTTCGGAAAAATTGTTATAATCATCCAGGTTGCCCTCAATGGCGCCGTATTTTCCTACATAGAATTTTTCCGCCGCATTGGTCACCGTTGCCGAATCCGCATTTCCAAAGCTGCCGTATTCATCCGCGATCTTCAGGAAACGCTCTGTCATAAAGTTCTTCTGATACCCTTCCGGATAATCCGCAAACCGGTCATCCGGATCGCCGAAGATACTTACGTCCTCCACCTTCGTGCCGTCATCAGACAGCAGTGCCCGGAAATTCAGGTTTGCCGTTACGCCGGTCCCGTCCACCTCTACAATGTTGTTCGCAACAGCCGTGTACCAGTCCGAAAGGTAATAGAAATAGCCCCGGTCTTTCAGTCCCATGGCGGACTCGATTCCCAGAGAATCCTGATTGTCATGGACCGCCTGGAGATAGTCCTTAAAGGTCTCCTCACTGGTCACCGGTTCACAGTCCAGCTGTTCGCACCAGTCTTCCCTGTAATAGATGCAGCGCATATCCGCATACTGCTCAAACATCGGAATGGCGTAGATGGCTCCGTCCGCTTCCTTCATTGTCTCCAGAATTTCCGGTGTAAATGCCTCCTTCAATCCCGGATATTCGTCATTATCAAAGTAGCTGGACAGATCCGCGTACAGACTGTTGCTGATATTCGAAGCCAGATTCAGCCAGTATGCGTCAAAGGTCAGGTCGCAGGTTTCCTGGTTCATCAGCTTCAGGGGCATTTCCTCCAGATGCTTCGTGGTCCAGTTCAGCTTGATATCGATTCCCAGATCTGCTCCGCCCGTCTCGCTGAATTTCTGAAACACCTTGTCATAATTTTCGCCTTCATTGGTCAGCCAGAAGGTCAGCTCAGTCTTCTCCTTTTTATCGGCCGCGCTGCTGCCGCCGTTTGCCGAACCCGCGTCTTCACTGCCCTTCCCGCAGCCTGCCATTGAACATACCATTGCCGATGCCATTACCAGTGTTGCCGCCCGTTTCCATGTCCTTCTTGTTTTCATAAAAATCCTCCTACTCGTTTTTCTATTTGTACAATTTTTGTTATTTGCCTGTATCTGTCCTGAAGCTCCTCACCCTTTTACAGATCCCACCATGATACCTCCGGTAAAATACTTCTGCACGAACGGATATACCAGGATGATCGGCCCGATGGCGCAGAGCGCTGTGGCCATCTTCATCGTAGTGCTCGGCAGTGCGGCCAGGTTCACGGCAGCCCCCTGGGATGCCATATTGGAGATGGTCTCCGCCTTTCGGATCAGCTGCATGATCAGGTACTGCAGAGGCCACGTATTTTTATCCCCGGCGTTGTAAAGCATTGCCTTAAACCACTCATTCCAGTATCCCAGCGCATAGAACAGGCTGACTGTCGCCAGGGCGGGCTTGGAACAGGGCAGGATGATCCGAAACAGGATCGTCGCGTCATTTGCCCCGTCCAGCTTCGCGGATTCCGCCAGCGATTCCGGGATCGCTGAAAAAAAGTTCCGCAGAAGAAATACGTTCCATGGTATGATCATGCTGGGCAGGATCAGCGCCCAGATCGTGTTGGTCAGGTGCAGATATCTTGATACCAGCATATACGTCGGCACCAGCCCCCCGTTAAAGATCATGGTAAAGTAGATATATAAGTTGATCCCTGAGCCGTATCTGAGTCCCTTGACTGACAGCGGGTAGGCCAGCATACAGCTTACCAGCATACTCAAAAATGTCCCTCCCACCGTCACAAATATGGATACCCCGTAAGAAACCCAGATCTGGCTTCCTTCAAATACGATCTCATATGCCGCCAGGGTAAATTCCTGGGGAATGAGCTTAAATCCGTTTTTCAGTATCTCCGTTTCCTCGGAGAAAGAGCATGCTATGATATAGATGATCGGAACAATGCAGAACAATGCAAAAGCCCCGGCGATCACATAGCAGAGAATCTTAAGCCCCTTCTCGCTCCTGCTTATCTTGATATGGCTTTGAGCCGCTTTCCCTTTCAAAATATTTCCCTCCATCGCTAGAATATCGCTGAATCCGGTTCAAATTTTTTTGCCAGCTTATTGGCTCCGACTACCATGATGAAGCCCAGCAGTGACTGCACCATTCCGATCGCGGTACTCAAGCCGTACTCATTGAGAACCCGCATTGCCCTGTATGTATAGGTATCAATGACATCCACCGTCGGATACAGCATGGAATTGTCTCCTACCAGAGCATAGAACATCCCGAAATCCCCGTAAAAGATCCTGCCGATATTGAACAGGGTCATCAGAATGATCGTGGGCCGCAGGATCGGCAGCGTCATATAACGGATCTTCTGCCATTTCGTAGCGCCGTCAATCTCTGCTGCTTCCATGATTCCCGGGTCAATCCCCATGATGGTTGCCAGGTAAACGATCGCCCCGTAGCCGGAAGCCTGCTAGATGCGCAGGATCGTCATCATCAGCGGCCATACCCACGGATCCTGGTAAAAGTTGATCTGAATCCCCATCCCTTCCAGAATCCCTGTCAGGATCCCATTATCCGTACTGATCAGGGCACTGTTCAAAAACAGGGATACGATCGTCCATGAGATAAAATAGGGAAGCAGCGACAATGTCTGTGTGATCTTCCTGTATTTCTTTGACCCGATCTCACTGAATACCACAGCCAGTAAAACTGATATAAATGTGGTGGCGATGATAAAGACCACATTGAGCCACAGCGTATTGATCGTCGCCTGGCTCAGCCCCGGCCAGATGCTGTCATTGAAAAAGAATTTAAAATTATTCAATCCGCAGAATTCGCTTCCGAATATCCCGTCCCTTACGTTAAAGTTCTGGAACGCGATCACAAGGCCGAGCATCGGTACATATGAGAAAATAAAGATCAGCAGGATGCCCGGGAGTGTCATCCCGTATAAAAAGCCATGCTTCCTTATTTCCTGAAAAATACCTGTTTTCCGTTTCGCTTTTTGCATATTTTCCTTTCTCCTCCTCTCTCGTTTCTATACATTTATTTTAGCAGGAGGAGCCTGATTTCCCATGTCCTTATTCAAGAAAAAAGTGCAGGTTTTTAAGAACCCGCACTTTTTTCTATCAGTTTCTTCTTATATTCCATCGGACTGCATCCATAATATTTTCGGAATTGATCCGTAAACTGCCTGGGATTCTGGTATCCCACCTTTTCCGCTACGGCATAGGTTTTCAGGTCTGTCGTGATCACAAGCTTCCTGGCCGCTTCCATGCGCGTATCCGTAAGAAATTCCTTAAAATTCCGCCCCGTTGTCTTCTTGAACAGAGCACTGAAATAGATCGGATTCACACAGGCTATCTCCGCCATCTTCTGCATATTAATCTCCTGGTCATAATTTGCCCGGATATATTCCGCCGCCCGGGCGATGGCCGGATTGTCCCACATCCCGGCTCCGGATTGGATCCGTTTGGCAAGCTCCTCATAATAGCACAAAAATATCCCGCTCAGTTCCTGAAAGGTATCCGCCGTCCGGAGCTTTTCCATAAACTCTGCCTGCTTCTCCCCGTCTTCGTCGGTCACGGCGCCGTACTCCCTGAGACCGTCATACAGGCTTCCCGCAAACAGGATACACCGGTTGATCACCGCGTACCGGTTCCCAAAATGCAGATTTTTCACCAGCTCAATACAGCTTCTGAAATCCTCCCCCACCTCCGGCTCCCTGGTGACCAGCCCGTTGAGGATTTTTTTCTGGAGCTTTTCATAGTCCTCAAAGGAATAGGAAAATTTTTTATGGATGCTGTCCGCGCAGATGATCTTCCTGTCCAGAAAATAGCGCATCTCATAAGCAAATTTGCAGGAATTGTACAGATACTCCAGCTCTGCGGGATGATCGGAGAAGGATCCCACGCCTGCGCCGAGTTCGACCTCTGTCTCGCTTTCCATCTGCGCGATCACCTTCCTGACATAATGTTCCAGAAAGTCTTCCTTCTCCGAAGGCTCAAGCACGCACAGGACGATCAGACATTCATGATCCCGCTTCATGGGAAACCCTTTTCTGCACTCCCGGAAAAATCTCTGGATGCGGTTAAATACGGAAAATTTTACCAGCTCCATTTTTCCGTACTGCTCCTGCCTGAGCTTCTGTTCTGAGCGATGGGACAGATAGAATACCACACCTGCGAAGATCTTCCCTTTCCAGTCGATCCCCATCCTGCAGAAGCTGTCATACAGCTCTTCCGGAGCATACTCACTGTTTCCGTTGAGCCTGCGCACCAGCTCCTGCAGTTCATTCGTTTCCTCCTGAAACAGCCCCAGCCGTTCCTGGTTCCGGAAACGCTGCAGGGATTTTCTGACAGCCTCCTCCATGGACTGCCTCTGCACAGGCTTCAGAAGATAATCCACCGCCCCCAGCCGGATCGCCTCCTGCACGTATTCAAATTTCTGGTAACCGCTGATAAAGATCACCTGAGTCCCCATGTTTTCCTCTTTCAGTGCCCTCAGAAACGCAAGCCCTGTCATGCCCGGCATGCAGATATCTGAGATCACGATATCCGGCCGCTGCTTCCGCACCTTCTCCCACAGCTCCTGTCCGTCCATGGCTTCGTCTACGATGTCCAGTCCGAATTCTTCCCACGGGATGATCTTTTTCAGCCCCCTTACGATGACCGGCTCGTCATCCGCAATTATCACCTTTAACATGCTCCGTCCTCCAATATCGGCAGGCTGTATTCGAAAATGGTTCCCAGCCCCTCACAGCTTGTGACCTGGAATCCATATTCCTGTCCGTAATTTTTTACGATCCTGTCATACGTATTTTTAATCCCGATCCCCGTATGGCCGGACCTCTCCGGCACTGCCGCCCCGCCGGACAGCTCCGGAGAGCCCCCTGGGACTTTTGCAGTCTCTTCCTCTGATATTTCCCCGCTGCCCGGGCGGAGCAGCTCCCGGATCCCTGCCGTTTGCTCCTCCGTCATACCGACACCGTCATCCATCACGATGATCCGCAGGAGCTTATCATCCCGCGACGCGGCAATCCGCACCTTTCCTTCTCCTTTCTTCGGGCGCAGCCCGTGCTTGACCGCATTTTCCACAATGGGCTGAAGGATCAGCTTTACGATCTTTAAGCGGAGGCAGGACGGAGGTACGTCGATTTCCAGCTCATAGCGGTTGTCAAACCTGGTCCTGACAATGAAAAAATACTCCCGGATATTCCGCAGCTCTTCCTCCAGCGTTACCTGGTCCGACTCGTTCCCGATCAGATACCGGAGCTGCCTGGACAGGCTGTCGATCAGCGCCGATGCCTTCTCCGCGTTTTCCTCCAGCGCGGTCATCCGGATGACCTCCAGCGTGTTGTACAGATAATGGGGCCTGATCGTGGATTTCAGCGCTTCCAGCTGCGCCTCCCTCTGCCGAAGCTCAGCCACATAGACCTTATCAATATAGCTCTGCAGGCTGCAGGCCATTTCGTTGAACCCCTGTCCCAGCTCCCGGATCTCATCATGGCTTTTGATCTCCACCCGGGTATCCAGCTCTCCGCTCTGTATCCGCAGCATTGCGGCCTTCAGCTCCCGGACCGGCCGGCTTGCATAGCTGGAAAATCCATAGAAGATTCCCAGGATCAGGATCCCGGCTGACAGCATCCCGGTCAGAAACAGGCTGCTGTCCAGGTAGGTTCCCCGGATATCCTGCCGTCCCAGTCTTGCCACCACCTTCCATTTTGCGGACTCCACATTGCTGTACGCATAGATGTAAGCGCCTGTCCGGCAGACTCCGCTGTCCTCCTGCATCAGGTCCAGGAGCTTAGACAGCTCGGGATCCTTTTTGGCGATCTTTTCCGGATCCTGGTCATAGATACAGGTGCCGTCCGTGCTGTCGATCACACTGATCCTGCCGTTTTCCCCCAGATCCATTCCCTCCTCCAGCACTTCCAGCTCCCGCGGATCAATGTCAATATACAGCGTTCCAAGCCGTTTCGTCCCTGCCTTTTTCATATCCGAAACATCCATATAATTTCTGGCCAGGGTAAATACCTTTCGGTCCGAATGATAATAATAATTGCTTTCCGAATGAGTCTGCATGATATAGAGCCCGGTCAGCTCTCCGGGTTCCGGCTTCCACTGCGCGTCCAGGACCTTGCAGGTGTCGATGTTTTTCGTGGAGTCCCGGCTCACATTGTAGATCCTGTCATAGATAAAACGGATATTCTCAACCGAGGTGTTCATGCTCAGCATGTTATAGAGAACCCCTTTGATCAGGCGCTCCCGCTCCTCGGCAGAAATGCCGGTATCCTTAAGCAGCTCATAAAAATACGTGTAATCCTCGGAGGTATATTCATACAGGTACTTGGAGATCGCGTCATATTTTTGGATCACGTCCTCCGTGTTTTTGCCCATATTCGCCGCCATCTGGGACGCATTTCCCACCATCACGGCCTCCACACCGGAGGAGAGCCGCATATAGAGGAACTGTCCGATCAGCATCAGCGGGATCAGCCCCAGCAATACAAATGCGAGGAGAAATTTGGTAAACATACTGATATACCTGTTTTTCTTCATGGCTCTGCGCCGTCAGGGTTCCGGCTCTCCCACTCCTTCTGCAGTTCCTCCAGGACCTGTTCTTCGGCAGCTTTCCCTTCAAACAGTTCCATCAGATGCCTGTACATAGCGCTGTCGAAGCCCTCCGGCGTATTCTCATCTCCAATCTGCTCATCTGGTTTGAGAACCCCTGCCTCCGCCTGGACTTTGATGTCCTGCAAAAGGCTGTCTTCTATCCTGATCCCTTCCTTTGTGACCGGCAGTCCGTTCATGATATTGCAGACTTCCTGATAAACCTCCCGGGAATAAAAAAGCTCCAGAAATTTTACGGCCGCATCGTATTTCTTTTCGTCCGCCCCGCACTCTGCCGTAACGGCCCACCCGCCGCTTTTATCATCAAAGGAATATTTCTGTCCGTTTTCATCCGGCATGAAAAACCAGCCCAGTTCCATGTCCGGATTAAGGCTCTGGATCTTGGGGATCTGGTTGCACAGGGCATAGAGCATCACCGCCTTCCCATTCGCGATTATCTCGCAGGTTTCCGCGTCGCCTGTGGCCGCATAGCCTCCATGCACATAGCCCTTCCCAAACAACCCCGAAAAACGCTCCGCCATTTTTTTCGGCTCCGGATCTGTCCAGCTCACCTTTCCCAGTGTGCAGTCCTGCTGCCAGGATGGATGGTCCGCTGTCACACAGGAATTGAAAAAATACCGTCCCCAGAACATCAGATGCCAGTAATCGCCCGCCCCGACCACCAGCGGCGTGTATCGCCGTTCCTTCAGCACTGCGCACAGACCTTCAAACTCCTGCCATGTCTTTGGAGGAGAAAGCTCCAGTGCGTCAAACACCGATTCGTTGTATATCATTCCCTGCTCCAATCTGACCAGGGGAAGCGTATAGGCCGTCCCGTCAGGCGCTCTCCAGGTGTCCTCCATAAGATCCGTAAGTTCCTCCGGAAGCGGAGAGAACATCTGGTATTCAACGGCTGTCCGTGTATTTTTCAATTCCACGATATCTCCCAGCTCATCCGTGGCGGCCGCCTTTCTGAGGAAGTCATCATAAAATCCTCCCGGCGTTCTCGTCGATGGACGCAGTTCCAGCCGGATGTCCGGATTTTGCCTGGAAAATGCGTCTCCCGCCAGGGTGACCGCCTGGTTCCAGCCTTCGTCGCCGCTGGCAAATGTGACGGTCAGGACAGTCCGTTTTTCCCTGCCGCCGACGGCTTCCGGGCTTTTGCCTGCAGACAGCAGGATTCCCGCGGTCACTGCCCCGCACAGGAGCAAAACGCCTGCGGCCAGGAGCTTCCCGGAACGGGTCTGAATATGCACTCCTCCCATTTCCATCCCTCCAAATACAGCTAATACAGTCCGTCTCTTCTCTCGCCCAGACGGAAGCTGCGGCAGGGCCGCGCCTTTTTCGGATCCAGCTCGGCACATACGATTCCCGGCTGTACCCGGCTGCCCCGGGCCAGAATCTCCCCTTTCGGAGAAATGATCTCGCTGGGGCTGCGCAGCCCTCCTATCTTCATTCCATACGGCACTGCCATGGCTGCCGCCGCATAGATTCCGTTTTCGTAGGCACGGCTGTGCCCGTAGATGGCTTCCCACCCCCAGGTGGGACAGACAACCAGGTCCGCGCCGTTTAACGCCAGCTGCCTTGCTGTCTCCGGAATCTGCATATCCCAGCAGATACAGATTCCGATCCTGCCGTACTCCGTTTCAATCACGGAAAACCGGCTGCCGGCCTCCAGATACTCCTTTTCCTCGCCGGCCAGATGGATCTTCTGATATTGCTCCTTTACCGCTCCCTGCGGGTCCAGGACGACCGCACAGTTCCCCAGCCTTCCTTCCGGATCCGCAGTATACATCCCCAGCACGATATAGGTCCCGTGCTCCTGTGCCAGTCCGGCAAATGCCGTCAGCAGTTCCTCCTGCCCTGAACGGATCAGCGCCTGATAATCCCCGCCATACTGCCCCGGCCTGCCGGCATAATTTACAGCCTCCGTTGTCACGATCAGATCCGCGCCCTCCTCTGCCGCCTGTTCGGCCAGCCGAAAGGTCTGCCCGGTCATCTCCTTCTGCAGCTCCAGGATTTCCTTTTCTGTCCGCATCTTCCGGGTATGGATAAAATCATATAATTCATTCTGCTTTGTCTGCAGCAATGCAAGCCTCATTGTCCCGCCCCTCCCATTCTCCGATCATTGATTCAGGATTATTTTAACATTGATTCACAGAAGTGGAAAGACGGAAATTCAAGAAAAAACTGCGGAAAATTATGTTTTGGCATCATCCCTCCCCAGACTTCGCCCTTTTCCTGTAGGAAGCCGGTGTCTCATGGTAGATTCTCTGGAAGCTCTCCGAGAATCCCCGGGTATCGCCGAATCCAACCTGCAGCGCGATCTCATAAGCCTTCATATCTGTAGATACCAGGAGGGACACCGCGTGCTGCACGCGTACCCGGCTGAGATACTCCTTAAAATTTTCCCCCGCGTTTTTCTTGAAAAAGCTGCTGAAATAGTATGGATTCATGTGCACCTCCCCTGCCAGGACCTCCAGCGTCAGATTCTCGTCATAATGCTTGTCGATGTATGCCTTCGCTTTCAGAAAATCCTTGTTGCTGTTGCTCACAATGGAGGACTTCAGATTTTTCAGGTACTCCAGGATGATCTCATAGAAGGCGGCACACAGCTCCTCATAGTCCCCGCAGGCCCTGCCTTTCTGCAGCAGCTCCTTCTCTTCATACTCCGGATGGGGCAGGGCCAGGTTGCGGAACTTTTCATCCAGCATACGGACGGCCGAGCAGAGGTAAAACAGGGCATCCTCCTTTTTCCCGTCCGCCATGCCGCACAGTGCTTTTGTAAACTGATCAAAGCTTTTCCTGACATTTTCCTCATCCTGGGCTACCACCATGTCGATCATCTGGCTGCGGTTCCTCAGCAGCTGCTCCTTTCCTCCGGGGAGGGTGAACACCGGCTCCCCCTCCAGGATGACGGGGCACTGCAGCCGGCCGGCAAAGTAAAAATACTCCCGCATGCAGAGGCAGCGCTGATAGGCTCCCGGGATCTCGCTCATATGCTCCACGGTCCTCCCGATGATAAATCCCATCCCGCAGCCGAACTGTGAGCGCACCTTCTGTACCAGCTTTTCCGCCTTCTCTTTTCCTTCCTCCCGGCTCAGCCCTTTCCAGACAAGCACAATATGTTCATTTTTTGTAAATACAATCCCCAGGTTTCTTTTTTCCAGATATTCCTCCAGAAAGCTGAGCACCGAGAAACGGACCAGCTTTTTCATCTGGGGATGCTCGTCCTCCTTCAAAAACAGCTCCGTATATGCAGGAAGATACAGCCCCTCTTCCAATGGAAGCAGGCCGCTGTAATCCTCTCCCGGTCCTCCCCCGTCCTCCCCCTGCCCCAGGGCCAGTTCCTGCTCCAGACGGCTCATGCTCTTTCCCACCGCATTGAGAAGCTCATCCCGGATGACCGGCTTGAGCAGGTAATCCACGGCGCCGTAGTGGATCCCGGCCTTCGCGTACTCAAAATCCTGGAAGCCGCTGATCAGGATGATCTGCACCGCAAGCCCGAGCAGATGGCACTCCTTTAAGATCTCCACGCCGGTCATACCGGGCATGGAGATATCCAGAAGGGCCAGGTCCGGCTTGTAGGTCATGATCCCCTCCAGAGCCGCCCTCCCATCCGCGTATTCTCCTGTGATCTCAATTCCCATTGCATTCCAGTCTACCAGCTTCCGGATCCCGGCCGTAATCACCGGCTCATCGTCTGCTATGATCATTTTCAACATCTTTTTCCCTCATCCCTTTCCCGGCAGCCCGACCCTTCCGGCAGGGCGCCTCTGCCGCCGGACAGTCTTTATGATTTCCCGCGCATGGCCGGCAGCCGCACGCATACGCTCGTTCCCACATTGGGAGTGCTGATCACCTGCACTCCATATTCTTCCCCATAGAGATAGCGGAGCCGGTCATGGATATTTTTCATCCCGATGCTCTGCCAGTTGTATTCGTTCTTGATCCCCGGATCATCTCCCCGGAGCAGTTCCTCTATTTTTTTCAACGCTTCGCGGTCCATTCCGATTCCGTTATCCATGACAGAGATCTCCAGCGTCCCCTCCTCTGTCCGCGCCTCGATGGAAATACTCCCGTTTCCGTTCTTCGGCTTGATCCCGTGGATATAGGCATTTTCCACAATGGGCTGCAGGATCAGTTTGGGCACCATGAACTCCGAAAGCCCCTCTCCCATGACCACAAGCTGGATCCTGCACGAGATCCTGCAGTTCAGCAGATAGATATATTTCTGGATGATCCGCAGTTCCTCCTCCAGAGGCACCATATCCTGCACTGTCCCAATCAGGTAATGGATCTGGACGGAAAGCGCCTCGATCATCTCCGATACCTTCCTGTCCTCATTTTCCATGGCCGTCATCCGGATGATCTCCAGCGTATTATACAGAAAATGAGGATAGATCTGGGACCGCAGGGCGGTCAGCTCCGCTTCCGTCTGCCGGATCTGAGCCACGTAGGATTTGTTGATATAATTTTTTAATGCCTCGCTCATCTGATTAAAACGGCCCGACAGCACACCGATCTCATCCGATGAACGTACCGGAAGGCGTATGTCAAAGTTTCCGTTTTCCACCTGTTCCATCTGCCCCATCATGGCGCGGATCGGGCGGACCAGTTTTCTGGAAAACAGGACAGAGCAGATTACCAGCGCCAGCATGGAGCCTGCCAGGACCAGATACATCAGTCTCTGCAGCGTGCGCAGCCTGGAAAATGCGACTCTGGTGTCCATGAGAACGGCCACCGACAGGCCATACGCATTTGCGCCGGTGGTCAGAAGCAATGTGTCTTCCGTATCTGCCGGCCGCTCCAGTGCCGCCCTTACATTCGTCCCGATCTTCTCCGGCAGATTACTGTAGAAGCAGTCTCCCGCGGCATCCACGATATAGATTTCCTCCGCCCCGCTGAATCTCACGGACTGGAAGATCTGTTCCAGACGCTTCAGGCGGACATCCAGAAAAATCGTGCCCACATACACATTTTCACCGACTTCGGCCCGGTTGTCAAAATAATTTCTTGCCACGGTAAATACCTGTTCGCCCATGCCGCTGAAATAAGACATCCCATGCTTCGGGACCAGCAGCAGCCGGTTGCTGTCCCGGTCAATCCCCCCGCACCCGGTCTCCTCTTCAAACAATTCCTGTCCCTTGAAATACGTGGAATAATCCGAGAAATGAAAATCCATCTGCTCTCCCCGGGCATCCGTCCCCACAAAGTGTGCCGCGATCAGATCCCGGTCTGCCCTCTCTACATAGAGTAGAAACTGATCCATCTCCCTCTTTCTCTCCGCGTCCAGACTCCCCGGCTCATAATGCTCTCCGTGCAGGATCTGCCGCAGGTTGTCAAAGGATTGGAAATCTCTGATCAGGGTTTCCTTTCCGAAATTATAGTTATAGGGCATCTGAGAAATGGTATTATAGGAATTGAGCATAGTTTCAATGCTGCTGCCCACATAGAAGGCCGCATGCCTGTACTGAACCTCCAGCGCCTCCTTGTAATCCCGGATCATATAGTTGGATATAAAATAAGACAGGATCAGCATCGGCATCAGGCCCAGCAAAATGATCGTCGCCGCAAATTTTTGAAATAAGGTCATATTCTGAAAAAACCGCTTCATCTCCTGTTTCCTCCTGTTGTATACACTCACGGCAGATTGATCTGGCGCGCAGTATAACCACGAACAAGCCTGCCGCTGATCCGGCAGACCTGTCCTGAAATCTCTTGTTATCCTTTTGCGGCTCCTGCGGTCACGCCCTTCACAAAATATTTCTGGAAGGCACAGAAGATGACCAGCGCCGGTACGATGGATATGATCGTTCCCGCGAATACAATGTCCCATCTTGCCGAATACTGCCCTACGAAGCCCGCAATCTCTACGGTGATGGTCTTCGCCTTGCCGCTTGGCAGCACCAGATAAGGCATCAGGTAGTCGTTCCAGATGGACAGTCCGTTCAGGATGACCATGGATCCCGTACAGGGCCCCAGCAGAGGGAAGGTCACCTTCCAGAAGGTCTGGAACGGTGTGCATCCGTCGATCATTGCCGCTTCTTCGATCTCGATCGGGATCCCCTTCAAGAAGCTGCAGTACAGCAGGCATCCGAAGGAGATCGCGCCGGATACGCAGCACACGATCGGACCGGCCATATTTCCGAACAGATGGAAGATCTTCATCTGCTTAAACAGCGGAAACATATACAGATGGAAGGGAATCATCATCCCCGCCAGAAAATAGGTATAAACAAGCGAGGTCATTCTGCTTTTCCGCCGTTCGATCCCATATGCCGCCAGCGGCACGATGAAGATGATAAAAATTTCCGAAACCACAGTCATAACGACAGAGTTCCAAATAGCCCCCGCAAAGTCTGACTGCTCAAACAGATCCTTAAAGTTCTGTACATACAGCGTGGTCGGCAGAGCGGCCGGATTCTTCAAAATGTCGCCGTTGCTCTTGAATGCAGAGATCAGCGCAAAAAATACCGGATAAATGAACAGGAGTGCCAGAAAGACCGTGAGCACAAACAGGATGATATCCCAGACCTTTACTTTTCTTTTCGCGCGTTCCATTTACATCTGCACCTCCCTGCTCTTTAAAAACTTCTGCTGAAGTGTGTTCAATAGAATGATAATGAACAGCAGCATGATCCCGACCGCGGTTCCGAAGCCCTGCCGCCCTTCGTTGAAGCCCACCTTATACAGCAAGTATACCAGTGTTTCCGACGTAAATCCAGGGCCGCCGTCTGTCATCACATTGATCTCGTCAAATACTTTCAGGCCCTTGATGAGCGACAGCGTAAAGTTGATCGTAAATGCCCCGGAGATCAGCGGAATGGTAATGGACTTGAACCGCTGCCACGCGTTTGCTCCGTCGATCTCTGCCGCCTCGATCAGTTCCGTGGGGACGCTCTGCAGGGACGCCAGATATATGATCATATAATAGCCCGCTCCCTTCCAGATCATCACCAGTCCGATCATCAGCAGCGTGAGAGACGTATTGCCGAGCCAGTCCTGCTTAAACTGCTCCAGTCCGACACTCTGCAGGAGAGAGTTGAAGGTCCCGAAATTATAATTGTACATGATCTTCCAGATAAATCCGGATACGATACCGCTGATCAGTACCGGAATGTAAAATGCGCTCCGGAAGAAATTTTTTCCCCATCTTACGTTGTCCACCATTAGGGCAAACGCCAGCGCAACCGCATTTTCAAGCACGGAGATGAATACCGTCAGGATCGCCGTGTTTTTCAAAGCATTTCCGAAACGGGCGCTTGTAAAAATCTCCCGATAGTTGGCAAGCCCGATAAATTTGATATCCTCGCTGATCCCGTCCCAGGAGGTAAAGCTGTAGTACACACTGGAAATCGTCGGTATGATGACCCAGGCTGTAAACAGGATAAAGGCAGGCGCAATAAACAGAAATGCCGTACTGTCAAATTTTTTTGTCTTTTTTCCCATGAGAAGCTCCTTCTTTTCCCAATGGAGCTGCCCTGCGGGACACCGGAAGCTTTTCCGGTCCGTATGGCAGCTCCTGTTTTTTCATACCATTGTATGCAGAAAGTCTGCCGGTGACAGGCTTTCTGTATCTTGCTCTTTCCGGTCACTCGATCCCGACTCCGGTCAGAGGATTGAAGCTTTCCATCCCGACCTTCCAGGTCTTGTTCAGTTCCTCGCACGCGGAATCGATGTCTCTGGTTCCCTGCAGAACCTCGATCAGAGTCTTGTAAGTAAAGTTCCGGAAGTCCGGCGGCAGCTCATTGTTCCCGGTGCGTCCGTTCCACATGGGCGCCAGCTCGTCCGCTTCGTTTGTCGCGTCGATCACTTCCTGGAGGACATCCGCCACATCCAGCTCCGGCTCTTCTACCGTGGCCGGGATCGCGCTCAGCTTCTCACAGTATACTTTATAGTTATCCGGTTCATAGAAGAACTTGATAAATTTTTCCGCTGCTTCTTTTTTGGCCGGATCCTGTGCCGCCTCCGCGGAGACCGCAAGTCCGCCGACACCGCCGCCTCCCACAAGGCGCAGCTTTCCGTCCGGGCTTGGGATCGGGAACCAGCCGATCTCCAGATCCGGCGCTGCGGACTGGATCTGTGAGAACATATGGGTTCCGGAATACATCATGGCCGCCATGTCATTTACCAAAAATGTGGTGATCTGGGCATCCGGCGTCGAGGACCATCCGTCCTGCGCGTACTGGAAGATCTCCTGCAGCTCTTCAAATGTCTTTTTCATGGTCTCATCCGAAAAGTCCTTGGAACCGTCATAGCAGTGCTCGATAAAATCCGGATCCTGGCTGAGCACCTGGTCATTGTAAGCCTTATGGTACAAGAAGCCCATATGCCAGATGTCCTGTCCGCCGACTACCAGCGGCGCCATATCTCCCTTTTCCTTGATGGTCTCGCACAGTTCGATAAATTCATCATATGTAGCCGGTTCTTCCAGCTTGTTGTCATCAAAATACTTCTTATTGTATATGATGCCGTTTGTATTTTCTCCCGCCAGAGGCGCTGTATAGACCTTGCCGCCAAAATCCGTGGTCGTCTTGAACAGACTCACGATCTCGTCAGAAAGGGGCTCCAGCTTTTCCGCCCTCACATAGACGGCCGTATCACGCATTTCCATCACATCCGGGAACTCGCCCACACTGTCCTTTGTCTTCAAAAATTCGCTGTACGCCCCGCCGTTGCCTGGTTCGATGGTGACTGTGATATCCGGATTCGCCTCATTAAACCGGTTTACGATCTCATTCATGGATTCCTTCGCACCCTCGTCTCCGTCTGCGAAGATGAAGGTCAGCTCCGTGGAACCTCCCGCGCCGGATTCATCCGATGCCTGGTCCGAACCGGAATCCTGGTCTGATGCCTGACCCGAATTGTCCTCTCCCCCTGTTTCACTGCCATTTCCACACCCCGTCAGAGTTCCCAATACCATTGCGCCGGCTAACATCGCCGCGATTACTTTTTTCTTCATTTTCTTCCTCCTAATTTGTAACAGATTCCCAAATTGCGGGGATCTGTGGATTACGGCAGGCCTTCCGTTTGTTTCTGAGGATATTATATCAATGATCCCGGGAGAGAAAAATGCTTTTTTTAAGTTCAAGATACAGTTTTTTTAGAAAATATCTTCTTAAATATGTAATCATTTGTGACTGGTAACTTTGTTTTTGTCATATTTCTTCCTTTCCATTTTACACGAAAAATTCGTTTTTGGCAAGAACTTTTCTGTAAAATTTTACATTAATTTGCTTTTTGAATTGAATATCGATTTTAAAACTTCTGGACTGATAAAATAAGATAAAAATTTTGTGATAAAATCCGTTTTATGAATCGGTTTTTTTAAAAATGCAAAGGGATGTGTATCTATCATTTCTGATATATTATCCATCGTAAAAACAAGGCCGGACATATAGAATATAATATGATTTTTTTTTGACAATTTCTGAATATGAGAAACAGTTTGAATGCCATTCATACCGTTTAAAAATAATTCTATAAAAATCATATCAAAATCACAGACTGTTTTTATATGATTATATAATTCTGTTCCATTGGAAAATTCTTCAATATTAATATAATGCTTTCCCAGAGTATTTTTAATTAACTGTTCAATATAGCTGCAAATATATGCATCGCTGTCGCATACTGCTATTTTTAACATTAATTTGCCGATTCGAATTTAATCATCTGATTTTTCAGCATATGTCCTGTTTCTGTCAGAACAGTACTTTCTTCATTTGTCAATCCCTCAAAGGCATGACTAAGCATAAAATGAATTGCGCCGGATTTGTTCTTTAAAGAATCTATAAGAAGATAATCAACAGATACATTTAAAACGTTGGATATTATAATAAGATTTGAAATAGAAACTTTTGAATTTCCGGTTTCAATATTTCTCAATGTCTTAACGCTGATATTTGAGAGCTGATGAAATTCCTTATATGATAAATGTTTATCCAGCCGGCATTTTCTGATATTTTTTCCAAGCAATACATAGTCAATCGCAATATTTTTCATAATTTGCCTCCCAACTTTTTCTTTTTAAATGTCTCAAGCATTTCAATACATGAAATCTGTTGTGTTTCATCTAAGCCGTCAATAATGGCAAACTGTGGAAGAGTAAGCGGGGAATCTCCAAAGGTGTTTGTGATAATATATTCCACAGGGATTCCAAGAGCATTGCATATTCTTACAAGAACATCAAGACCGGGAGGCTTTGAGCCGCTCTCGATATTTTTTATATGCCCTTCGGAAATACTGCATATTTCGGCTAATTTTGCCTGAGAGATGTGTTTTGTTTTTCTGAGATTTTTTATTATTTTTCCTGTATTTTTTAAATCCATATAATAATTAATTTGCATAATTTTCCTTCTATTTGTGCGATATACTGATGAAGCGAATAAGTAAAGTTTATGTGAAAAATTAAAAAAAGAAAAGTTATTATATGAGGAAATATCCTTATATGGAGGATTAGAACTGATGAAATATACAAAATATTGATAAAATCATACAAAAGTATAATTATGGAATGGGAAAGTGATATAATAAAAATACAAGACAGAAGTATTTTGAAATTTCTGACTTATTATAAAAACAGAAGGAGAAAAACGACAGTGAAAAAGAAAGGGAGCATTATTATTATTTTGGATTTGGAAGGAATGGCAATAAAAAATTTTCTGTATATGTTGTCAAAATATCAGGGAATTGAGAATTATGAATTAATTCTTTCTTATCAGAAAAATGAAAAGAGATATTTTAAAGGTATTATAGGAGAATGTCTGGAAAATCAGGAAATTTTATTTTATGAAACAGAGGATATCAGTAATCGTGGAAAAGTTTATAACTTTGCATCAGAGCTGGCACATACGGATATTTTGATTTTCTTGGATACGAGTATTGCATTAAGAGAGCAGTGTCTGGATGAAATGGTATATTCACTGGT